>NATO01000043.1 GCA_002085385.1 candidate division Zixibacteria bacterium 4484_93 | reverse complement strand
TTCACCACCAGCATATAGACACCATCGGGGAGACGATAAACAAGCAGGTCATCGACGATGCCACCATCATCATAGCACATAGTAGAATACTGTATTTGATACATAGAAAGAGCCAGGACATCATTTGTCGTCATCCGCTGAACAAAATCGAAAGCACCATCCCCGCGAACGATGAATTCACCCATATGAGAGAGGTCGAACATACCAACAGATGCTCGGACTGCAAGATGCTCCGGGACAATCCCCCTGTAAAAAAGCGGCATCTCGAAGCCGGAAAAATTCACCATATGTGCCCTCTTCTCCAGATGCTTGTAGTAAAAAGGTGTCCTTTTAGCTTCCATTTTACCTCCTTAAAAGACCTTTATTTTTATATATTTGCGTGGATTATTCCTTATATCCTCGATGAGTTCATTGAGATTTTTTACGGTTTCCTCGATATCATTATAGAGTGTTGGGTCGTTGATGAACGCTCCTGCAGTCCCCTGTGGCATTTTCAGATATTCAAGGATGTCGTTCAGGGATTCTGATGCCTCGAGCAGGTTCTGGTAGAGTTCCGGGTCCCGGAGGAGAGCCCCCACAGAGCCTTCCCCTCCCGATATGGAATCCATAACTGCGTTGGCGGATGCAGCTGCATCGACCAGAGACCAATACAAGGTTGTATCCCTCATCAGTAGCCCGAATGTCCCTTTACTTTCCCTTATGCTTTTTGCCAGATAGGTGATGTTCTTAGAGAGGTCATTTAAAAGATAATACATCTCCGGGTCATTGATGAGTTTGCCGAGTGTCCCTTTACCCTTATTGAGTTTGATAGATAAATCTTTGAGGTTACTGGCAGCGAGTTTCAGGTCGTCGAAAGCATCGGCGCCGTGGGCCACCATCTGCTCAAAGTCGAGCGGGTTTTCGCTCCGTATCACCTCTCCATCAGAGAGGACTGGATACTCCGGTGAGCCGAGTGTAATGCCGACATATTTGTCTCCGAGGAGTCCGAGTGTGCCGATTCTTGCGACCGAGTCCTTGCGGATCCACTTTCTGTAAAGGGAGCTTATTTTCAGGGTTATCTGGACCTGTCTGCTGGAGATATCAGGTGAGAAGTCAACACTACTCACCGTTCCGACCCGATATCCTGCGAGCCACACGGGTGAGCCCGACTGGAGCCCGCTCGCCGTGTTGACATACATCTTCAGCGTGTATTTGCTCTTCAAAAATCCTTCCTCTGTCCCGATGACGATGATGCCGAATGCTGCCAGAACAAGGGCAATTATAATAAATGCCCCCACACTTGCCTTGACCCTTTCTCTTTTCTTTATTATTCTGTGTTCCATAGTGCGTTCTCCCTGAAATTTTTCACAGCCGGAATATCACAAGCGAGAAACTCCGACTTATCGCCGACAAATATTATCTTTCCATCGTAGATGAATGAAAAGCGGTCCCCGACAAAAAGAGCACTGGCTATGTCGTGTGTTACCACGATGGATGTAACATTGTATTCCTGCCGCGTCTTCACGATGAGTTTATTTATCCGTGATGCAGTTATCGGGTCGATACCGGTGGTTGGCTCATCAAAGAATACATAATCCGGGTTGGCAACAAGTGCCCTCGCAAGTGCGATTCTTTTCTTCATTCCACCGGAAAGTTCACCCGGCATCTTATGCTCGGTGCCCTCCATCTCCACAAATTCGAGCATCCGACGGATACGTTCTACAATTTCATCATGGGAAAGGGTCGTATGCTCGAGAAGCGGGTATGCGATATTGTCGAAAACGGTCATCGAGTCGAAAAGGGCAGAGCCCTGAAATAGCATTCCTATCCGCCTTCTTATGGGAACCATCTGGAAATCAGTGAAATCCGAGGTGTTTAGCTCACCAAACCATACCTCACCGGAATCCAGTGGTAAGAGTCTGAGAATGACCTTAAGCAGAACAGATTTACCGCAGCCACTCCTCCCCAGAACCACCATCGTCTCGCCTCTGTTTATATTGAGGGATAATCCCTTCAAGACATCCAGAGAATTAAAAGATTTATACAGGTCAACCAGTCTTATCATACCTCTACCCCAGGATTATAAACAGTAGTTTAGTTATGAAAAAGTCTCCCACGATAATCAGTATAGAGGATACCACCACCGATGTCCTCGTCGCTCTACCGACCCCTTCCGTGCCGCCCGTGGTATTCAACCCAAGGAAACAGGCAACAGTTATGATGATTATCCCGAAGACAAACGGCTTTATGAGCCCTACCAGGATGTCGTTAAAGGTGAGGGCGACCCTAATGGTCTTCCAGTAGAACGGGGCTGTAACCCCCAGAGATGATATTGCTACGAACAGTCCGCCGAATATACCGGAGAAGACCGAGAAGACGGCAAGTGCAGGAATAACTATAAACCCGGCGAGCATCCTGGTGGATACAAGTTTTTTCACAGGGTCAGTAGCCATCGCTCGCATAGCATCTATCTGCTCGGTCACATTCATCGAGCCTATTTCTGCGGCAATACCCGCTCCAACCCTGCCTGCTATAACGAGAGCGGTGAGGACGGGTCCGAGTTCTCTCAGCATAGCAACGGCGACCACCGTGCCAATATACATCTTGGCTCCATACACGGCAAGTTCTCTGCCAGTCTGAAGGGCAAGCACCATTCCCGTGAAAAATGATGTCAAGAGCACTATGGTAATGGAGCGGACACCTATCTCCATCATATTGGAGAAAACCTCTTCCATATAGGTTGGTGCAACAAACAGCCTGCAGAAAGCCTTTACGCTGAGTTCAAAATACTCGGTAAGTAGTATGAGAGGTTTCTCTATTTTTCGTGCTATGGTTGCCATCAAAAGCTTCTTATGAATATTTCTCTTTCATCCTTCGTAGACTGCGAGAGATTGCGTAGCAACTGTTCCTCCACGAACGGTAGTTCCCTCCCGCGTCTGGCACGGATGCGTCTTATGTTCTCGAGCGCCTTTTCTATCTCGTACTCTGCCATTCCCTCGAAGCTTCCCCAGATAAAAGGTGGGGTGTATGTAGGCGGCATTCCGCCACCGTAAAAGTTGCAGACAGGATTTATAACCGAGCCTGTATCGAGGAGTGTTCCTATTCCCAGTGCAACACAATCGCCGATAAATGAGCCGATTTTGGTAGTCCCTGTGGATACCCTCTCACCTCCCCTCAGTGAGACCTTGACCGAACCGTAATCATTTCTGAGGTCGCTGGTAGTGGTTAAAGCCCCGATATTCACCCAGTTCCCGATATACGAATGCCCGATAAATCCATCGTGATACTTGTTGGAATACCCGAGGAATATACTTTGTTCCACCTCGCCACCCACACGGGACTCGGGACCAAATGAAGACCCCTCCCTCAAAAACCCTCGAAAGACGAGAGAGTGTTCCCCAAGATAGCAGGGACCCTGGATATAGCTATACGGATAGATATGAACATCTTTTTCTATCCAGATAGGACCGGTGCGGGCATCCAGAACGCAGAATGCATCCACTATCGCTCCTTTCTCGATATGGACAAAATCGGGGTTATAGATAAGTGCCGCTTCATCCACCTCTCCTTCTATACCGGGAGAGGGAAGATACTCCCGGAAATCCGACTCCAGAACCTCGATGTTCCGTGTTATCATATCCCATATATGGTCGAAGACAAATGTTTTTACCTCCTCCATAGGATACCGTCGCAAGAGCTCGGTCTGAGACTCCTCGGTCATCCCGCCCTCAAAAAGGGGTTTCCAGTCATCGTTCGTGTGCTTCACAATAACAAGAGCAACGGGTGTTTCCCCCTGCATAAGCAGTATATTCTCCTTGAGAGATTTTATCCTCTCCGCTACCTCCGATGTTATGATAGCACGAGAGTTCACGAGAAGGACAGGCAGCGATGGGTCGTAGTTGAGTTGATTGACATTCGAGTTTGTCCTGTATTTCACCACATCCGCGAGATGCTCCTGGACGAGGTATGTCATCCAGGACTCCCCGAAGTAGTGGCGAACCCTACTCTGAAGGGTTCTTGCCCCAACTAAAAGTTCACCCACAGAATGGGAGGCTGCAAGCGGCAGAAAGTTCTCCGCCTTGTAGTCCTCATAAATGAACACATTGAAGTTATCCATACGGCACCCCTTCGATTAAAATTCAGTCCTTCAAATTATCTAAAAATAGGGGAAAAAGCAAGCAATTTTTGAAAACTCTGTTGACTTCTCTCAAAAACTGCCTTTCTTGTCCTTTCAATATGTCGAGGGTAAGAAGCCTATTCAAAAGCACAGCCATCTACGGCGCTGGCGACCTGTTCAACAAGGTTGTCGGTTTCCTGCTCATTCCGCTTTACACATCTTATCTTACTCCGCAGGAGTACGGCGCATACAATATGCTCTTCCTGTATTCCGCCCTGTCAGGGATTGTGGTGCTTCTTGGAACGAATATCGCATTCTTCCGCTTCTTCGTCAACTTCGATGAGACAGAAAGAAAAAAGGTGCTCTCATCGACGCTTGTTTTTATCACGATAACATCTGCAATATTCCTGTTTGCAACTTATATATTAAGACATCCGCTTGCATCACTGCTTCTGGGGAATAATAATCTTTCGCATCTTTGACCAATATCGTGCTGAACATCGTATTTGTGATATACCTCTCGCTCGGCGTCGCTGGAACGATGTATGCGTTCCTGATTTCCAACCTGCTAACATCGCTGATTATCATTCCGAGGCGTAGGTCATACCTTTCGCTCGAGTTCTCGCGGGAGAAAATTGGCAAGATACTTTCCTACGGGTTACCGATAGTGCCGACACTGCTTGCGATATTTGTCTTCAATATGTCGGACAAACTACTGATAAAGCTTTTCCTCGGTCTGGAGGATGTGGGGATATATTCGCTCGGATACAAGCTCGGCTCACTCGTATTTCTTGTGGTGAATGCATTTCAATATGCCTGGACACCGTTTATATATGAGGCTGGAACGAGCGAGAAGGCGAAGGATATGTATTCGAGGATATCGAGGATATATCTCAGTCTGGGGCTGTTAGCAGCGCTCGTGCTCAACCTGTTTGCAAGCGAGGTATTTCACCTGTTCGTCGGGAAAGAGTATCTCCGTGCGGAGTGGATAGTCCTGCCAATCAGCCTCGCCTTTATCCTCGATGGGATGGCAATGATATTCCAGGTAGGGATATATTTGAAGGACAGGACAAAATATATGCCGCTTATTGCCCTCTCGGCAGGAATAACCAATATTCTGTTGAACATAATCCTGATACCAAGAATAGGGCTTGCAGGAGCGGTCTTGGCGACCATTGCATCATATTTCGTCTATATGACGACAAGCCTCGTAGTCTCGAACCGGTTTCTCTATGTGAAATATCCCTGGGGGAGATTTGCCCTGTATTTCATCGGATTTGCAGTAATCTATGCCGGGAAATTCGTTCTGCAACCTGGTGGTATCTGGAGCATTGCTTGGAAAGGTGCTCTTATCCTTTTCTTCATCATTTACATCATACGGCTCGACCCACCAGCTGGAATGCTACCAACACTGGAAAAGAAGGGAATAATCTAACAGGAGAGTGACACCTTACTTTCCGGGTCGAACAGCTTTACCATACCGACATTTATCCTCAAAGGGAGAGCATCACCCGGTCTGACTTTGGTATCAGCGGGGATACGGGCGACAACAGATTTTTTGCCCAGCTGGAAATAAACAAATATCTCGTTTCCCATCGGCTCGACGACCTCAATCTGCGCAGTGAAATGTGGAGAAACATCATTGAGTATGAAATACTCCGGGCGGATACCGACAATGACATCGCTTATACCATCCGTTCTCACGCCGGGGGGAATATCCATACTTATCCCACCAAAGACCACCTTTTTATCTTCGATTTTACCCTCGAGGAAGTTCATCGCGGGTGAGCCGATGAAACCTGCAACAAAGATATTCACAGGGTTATTATACAGGTTCATCGGAGTATCATGCTGCTGGAGAATGCCATCCTTTACAACAGCAATTCTATCGCCCATAGTCATTGCCTCGACCTGGTCGTGGGTGACATATATCATAGTGGTCTTGAGCCGCTGATGGAGCTTCTTTATCTCCGTTCTCATATGAACGCGGAGCTTCGCATCGAGGTTGGAGAGCGGCTCGTCGAACAGGAAAACTTTGGGCTTCCTGACAATAGCCCTGCCGAGTGCAACACGCTGACGCTGACCACCAGAGAGAGCCTTCGGCTTCCTCGATAGAAGTTTCTCGATACCCAGAATCCTCGATGCCTCCTGGACGCGATTGTCTATCTCATCCTTCGGGAAATGCCTTATTCTCAGGCCGAAAGCCATATTATCATAGACGGTCATATGGGGATAAAGTGCGTAGTTCTGGAAAACCATAGAGATGTCCCTGTCCTTCGGAGGAAGCTGGTTGACGGTATGTCCATCTATCTGTATCTCACCGGATGTTATATCCTCAAGACCCGCAATCATCCGAAGGAGGGTGGACTTACCGCAGCCAGAAGGTCCCACAAGAACCAGAAATTCCCTGTCGGCAATCTCGAGCGAGATATCCTTGATAGCGTGAACATTACCCTCATAAACCTTGCTCACACCCTTCAAGATAACCTCTGCCATCGTTGCATAACCTCCAGTGCTTTTATCCAAGTATAAAAACAGTCCCGGATTCAGCTGGTAAATCGACGAAAAAGAGAGCTTCCCCCTTATAAGTTTTACCTGTTAGAAGGTCGGTCGCACAATTCCCCGCAATCTTAAAGCTCTTCTCCTCTTTTCCATTGTTTATCACAACAACTGCAAAGCTGTTTCTATATTTTTTATATAAGATGATAGAATTTTCATCCGGCGTCTCAAAACGATAGACATTCCCATACGCAAGGACAGGATAGGTTTTTCTGATTGATATGAGTTTCCTGATATGTTCGAGCAGCCCTCTATCCTGCTTTTGTTCGTTCCAGATGAAGCATCGTCTGCAGTCGGGGTCCTTCCCGCCTTCCATACCTATCTCATCGCCATAATAGATAGATGGTGCACCTATCGTGGACATCTGGAAGAGGAGTGCAAGTTTCAGGCTGTTTTTATCTCCATTGCACAGGGTTAAGAACCGTTTTGTGTCGTGGCTTCCGAGGAGGTTAAACGATGCAAGGTTCACATTCGGTAGATACGATGCGAGTAGCCCGAAATATCGATTGGCAAATTCCTGTGAACTGATATTTTTGAGGGCGAAGAAATCGAGGCAGGCAGCCCGAAAGCGATAGTTCATCACCGCATCGAACATATCACCTTTGAGGTATTTCGAGCCATCGCCCCAGATTTCACCGAGAATATACGCCTCTGGATTTATCGAGCGGACAGTATCCCTGAACATAACCCAGAAGCTATCCTGTTTGACCTCGTTTGGGCAGTCGAGACGCCAGCCATCGACACCGAACTCTGTCCAGTATCGGACGACAGAGAAAAGATACCGCATAACATCAGGGTTGTCTGTCATAAGGCTCGGAAGCGAGCCGAAACCCCACCAGCAATCGTAGTTCGGCTCATCAATCGGACCAACGGGAAAGGAATGGATGTTATACCAGGAGGCGAAAGGAGAATCCTTTCCGTTTTTTATAACATCCTGAAAAGCCCAATGACTCCTCCCTGTGTCGTGGAAGACACCGTCTATTATGACCTTTATACCGAGCGTATGGCAGGAATCGAGAAGCTGCTTAAAAATAGATTCATCCCCGAAATGCGGGTCGAGCTTCATCGGGTCGGCTATGTCATACTTGTGGTTGCTCGGAGAGAGGAATATCGGATTGAGATAGATTGCATCGATGCCGAGTGAGGAGATGTAATCGAGATGCTCGAGTATCCCTTTTATGTCACCACCGAAGAAATTGTCATACTCAGGCTTGCCGCCCCACTGGAGAACATCATCGGGGTCATTCGAGCTATCTCCATTTGCAAACCGCTCCGGGAATATCTGGTAGAAGACGGCACCGGCTACCCATCCGGGAATGTAAAACAGACCGATATTATTGCGGTTGCCACCGAAACCCTCATCATAGACAAGGGTGTCTTCCCCATCATAGAGAACAAAACGGTATGAGAAGCTATCGGCACCGATAGGAATCTCTGCGAGATAATAATCAAATACATTATCGAATGCATACCAGTCGAGCGGAAAACGGCTCGCATCGAATAGAACGACACAACTGTCTATATCATCCTTCTTCGTTCGGAGTTTGAGATAGATGGTCGAGTCATCCGAGAGAACAAAATATGGGTATCCGATCGTGTGATACACCGCCTCGACAACTGTTTCACCGTCACCTCTTTTTGCCTCCTCGAGGAACTTATCGTAATCTCCCACACGGATGACAGAGTTCCTACCACCATATCCATCCGGAGTCGAGAGCGGATTGTTCATATCCTGATACCAATATTCCCCATTTACCACAAATTTATACTGGTATTCGCCATCCTCGAGTTCGAGCTCGATTGTCCAGACACCATCGTCGTCATCATCCGAGAGGAAATCCGTTGCCGTCGACCAGTTGTTGAATGTGCCGGCAAGGGAGACAGTTCTTGGTATCACATTCGGGCTGAAGGAGAATTTGACAGTATGTTTTTTTGCCGAGACCGGCGAGACAAGAAGAATACAGGTAGATATCAGGCAAAGAAAATTTCTCATCCCTTGACACTCCCGAGTGTTAAGCCAGATACAAGCCATTTGCTCAGGATGATGAATAGCACGACAACGGGTATCGATACGATAACGGAGCCCGCTGCATACAGTCCCCAATCGGTGGACATATTTGCCTGGAACATCTTCAAGCCAAGCGGGAGGGTGAACATCGATTGGTCCTGAAGGATGACCGCCGCAACGATATACTCGCTCCAGGAGCCCATAAACGAGAACAGAGCCGTTATCACAAGAGCAGGAGCAGCAAGTGGCAGAATTACCTTATAGAACGCCTGAAAATGTGAACAGCCATCGATTATCGCCGCCTCATGCAATGAATCCGGTATCGTGTCGTAGTAACCCTTCATCTGCCAGATGCAGAACGGTAAAACGGTTGCGAGATAAACAACTATCAATCCAAGATAGCTATTTATAAGCCCGAGCTTCGATATCATTATATACATCGGTAGAAGCAGCATCGTCGCAGGGAACATCTGCGTCGTCAGAAGCGCTGTTAGCCCGACTTTCTTGCCGATGAACCTGTATTTCGAGAAGATATACCCAGCAGCCGATGCAAAGATAACACCTGTCAGTGTCACGGCGAGTGAAACGATGAGGGAATTGAGCATCCAGCGGAGGAAATCCGTCTCTGTGAACAGGCGCCTGTAAGCCTCAAATGTCGCACCATCGGGGATAATCCGAAGCGATGTCGAAAGCAGCCTGTTGCCCGGTCGAAGCGAGATTGAGAACACACGCACGACAGGGTAAAGCGTTGCCGCCGTGAACAGGATAAGAAATATATAAATCGCAACAAGTTTGAGCTTGCTTATCCCTCTTCGTCTCATCAGTATGCCCCTTCAGTTGCTCTGGTTTTGCGGATGAAGTTTATCCCGAATAGAAGCAGGATAAAGAATATCACCATAGAGAGGGCTGCCGCGTATCCATAGCGGTACAGGTTGAATGCGGCTTTATAGACATAGGAGACGAGGATATGTGTTTTGTCGGACGGTTCACCACCGTTCGAGACGAGCCAGATAACATTGAGATTATTGAATGTCCATATAACACCGAGGACAATAGCAGGTATCATAACCGGTCTCAGGTGAGGCACCGTTATCTTCCAGAACTTCTGCCAGCCGCTTGCTCCATCGACATCCGCCACTTCATACAGCTCCTTCGGGATAGACTGCAGCCCGCCATAAGCGATAACCATCATAAAGGGGAATCCGAGCCAGATATTTGTCAGGATACAGGCAGCGAAAGCATCGGTCGGGTTCTTGAGCCATTGAACCATCGGGAGATGCAAGAGCCTCGACAAAATGAGATTTATTGCCCCGTATTCATAGTTGAACATACCACGCCAGGTAAGTGCCGTTATGTATTGCGGCATAGCCCAAGGGATAATGAGCAGTGTCCGGAAGATGCCCTTACCTGGGAGATACCTATTGAGTAGAACCGCGAGGAAAACACCTATGACGACATGGAAGAAGACATTGACAATTGTCCAGACAACTGTTTTCCCCAGGACAGAGTAAAAGATAGGTTCCGAGAAGACCTTCGCATACTGCCTGAAACCGACTATTTGCCAATCGTGGAAGTGGGACATACTCATATTGGAAAGGGAGATAACGATATTGTAGATAAATGGATAGATAACAACAGCGAATATGAGGATAAGTGCTGGCAGGAGGAATAGATACTTAAATCGAGTTGCCTCTACATCCTTCTGGTTGGGCTTCACTCGTTCATCTCCTTAATCTTCTTCTCGGCATCCTTCTGCATCATCTTGGCAGCCTCCTCGGGTGTCATCGCTCCGCCGAGGACCGCCTGATAGGCAGGACGCATAGCATCCCAGATAGCACGAAGCTCGGGGACAACCGGCATTGGACGACCACGAGCAAGCTGCTCCCTCGATGCGGATATTATCGGATTGCTGATAACGATGCTATCCCTTTGAGCTTCCAGCCGTGACGGAATGGTGCCGAGTGTCCTGGTGAACTCGAGCTCAACCGAAGGAGATGTCAGATAATATATAAGATTGACAACATCGGGCAGAATATCACTTTTTGTGTTTCTGTTTATCGAATATCCCTTCGGCGAGACCATCGGTGTGGGCCAGAGACCTGTCTTGCTTATCTTTGGAATGCAGGCTATACCTATATCCAGACCAGATTTCATATACCCTCCCCATGACCAGGGACCGTTTATTATCATAGCAGCTCTGCCTTCCTTAAAAAGAGCATCAGCCATATCGTAGTCGCATTCCTTCGGGATAATTGCAACCGAATCCCTGAGTGCAACAACGAACCGAAGAGCGTCAATGGTTGCCTTTGTGTCTAAGGTTGGATGAGCGTTCTCATCCATTACCCAACCACCGAAACCACCCAGAAATGGTATGAAGAAATATGGCTCCGTGTAATTCCAGACGAGGGCATATCTATCGATTCTGCCATCGCCGTCTATATCCTTTGTAAGCTGCTTGCCGAGCTTTATAAGCTCATCCGTGTCCTTTGGTGGCTCGGGAATAAGTGCCTTATTGTAGACGAGGGCAAGATGGTTGCCTATTCTATCCCCTATTTGATAGAGATGCCCCTCGAAATATGTCAGGCTCATCCTGTCGAATTTCTCAAGTGAATCTGTCGAGAACAGCTCCTCAAGCGGCAGAATCAACCTCATCCTCGAAAATGGTCCAACCTGGTCGGAAGGACCATAGATTATCTGAGGACCGCCACCCGCAAGCGATGCCGTCTGAAAGGCAGAACGCAGTTCCTCCGTCTCCTTATACAATGTTACTATCTTCAAATCCGGATGAGCAGCAGAATACTCCTTGCAGGCACGCTCGAGGGTCTCTCTACCCTCTATCTGCATCTGATGCCAGATAGTTATCGTTTTCTCCTTCTGTCGCTTTCCACAGGAAAAGAGGAAAACTCCAACAAAGATAAAGATGATATAGCGTCTCATTTTTCCCTCCTACATCTTGCCAAATGTGTCTCTTATGAGCATCTTACCGCTCCCATCATCACGGACAAATATCTGGCGGTTCGCCACAGGGAACTCCTCACCAGGCGACCAGACACCTATCTTGCCCGAGTTTGTGTATTTATACTGCACCGAGGTATTCTCCGGAAACTTGATTTCAATCGACCAGATGCCATCACCGGATTTCTCATCCCCATTGGTTCCGTCATCGTGCATTTTCACCTTGTTCGGTGTCCAGCTGGCAAGCTCCGGCTTGTCGCCGACTATATATATCGCATCGGGGACATCAACACTCGTTGCATCGCAGGTGAATAGAACGGATACCATATTCCCCGACTGAGCCATCGTTCCTCCTCCTGTGGAGGGTGTTCCTATCAGAATGGACGGGAAATTGGGAACCTCAACCTCTGCACCGGCTTTTTTTGCAAACTCATACACGCCGAGTATATGAGAGCGGAAAGCGTCATCAAACGGCTCATCGCCACCAGGAGCACCCTGGTCTGCTCCATACCACCAGAACCAGTCGCTGCCCTCCGCAGCATACATCTCCTCCCAGGCTCTGTAAGCATAAAACTGTTTTGTCCCCTCAGGAGGTGAAAAACTGGCTGGTTCAGGACGAGGGATACCGGACTTCTCAAGTTCTCGCCTTGCCGTGAGCAGATATTCCCAGGCAGTATTCTCCTCCGGCTCGCCGAGCCAGGTATCGAAATTTGCATTTATCCAGGAGCCAGGCCAGAGCGGCTCAATCTCCCTCATACTCGACACAGGATGCGGTGGAACATTACGCTTCGGGTTGCCAAGGATATATTCAGCTGTCGTTACTGTTATAACCTTTCCCTCCCGTGTGAGCTTAGAGAGCTTCCGATAGAGAGCATTCAGGAACTGCTTGCCGTCGTTGTCGAGCCTATACCACTCCCATGCGTTCTCACCATCCAGTATAACCGTCAGCAGCCTGTCCTCATCAGGTGAAGCAAACCTGATAACCGAGCGGATGAAATCGTCCGCTGCCTCTTCACCAGTCTTGAGTTGATATTTGAAGCCTATCTTGTCCGAGAGTTCGGTGTTGCGAAACACAACAGCCATAGCATCGGATGGGTCGTTATCGCCAAAAACCTTGTCGGAATCGACACGATACGGCTGATAAACGGGCAGACCAGCAGGGGTCGATTTAGAGAGGACACCATCACCTGTCGCCATCCAGAGGATATTGTTTTCGACCATTATTTTCACTATATCCTCCGAGACTGCACCCTCGGCGGGCCAGAATCCATACGGTTTTGCTCCGAATATATCCTCATAGAAGGCAATCGCCTTTGCCACCTGAGCGGATGCATCCTCGGGATAGGAGAACTCCGTCGGCAGAGGAGTCCCTGGCTGGCAGATGCGAGCTGAATTGGTCGAATAGATAAGCGGCAGTATCGGATGATAATACGGTGTCGTTATTATCTCTATCTGACCTTCATAGGTTTCAGGGTTATACATAAGTTCCCTATGAATAGGCACAACGGAAGCGCACAGCTTGAATGCCTCGGCGATGATGCGATTGCAATCCCTCTCTGTTATCTTCTTTCTGAGGTAAAATTTGCCATCCTGCTCCTCGACGAGGTCCGACAGGTCGCAGCTCATATCACCGGGTAGCTCGACACTACCGCGGAGGAAATCCGGGTCGAACCAGGCAAGATAATGCCAGAATTTTATCTCTCGCTTCTCCCAAACGGTGAATTTGCTTCCCTTACCCTTGAGAGCCTTATACTCCGGGAAGCGGGCAAGCATAACATCGGAGATACCGAACGAGTTCCAGGCGTTCTTATACAGGTTCGCATCATCCTCATCCGTGAACTCTTCCGTGGGCTTCAAAGCCATATCTATCCAAGGGTCTGTCCTGCCTGCCAGGCTGATGCTGATGCCAGATAATATTCAAATACAGTTTGCCGTTCACATCATAATCATCGGTTGGAACAAAATGTTTCTTCCCCTGACCGAGGACAATCTTTCCATCCTCTGTGACCGTGAGAACCGAGTTCACTCCACCATAGCCATCATCAACAACGAACGGATTATTCGGGTCAGATTCCCATCTCTTGCCATCCACAACGAACTTATACTGGTAAGTCCCCGGTTTCAGTGGATACTCTATCCGCCAGATACCGTCTTTTGTTTTTTCCATCGGAGTCCCAGTTGGAGCCCAGTTGTTGAACTCACCTGCAAGATAAACCAGATTCGCATTCGGAGCCTTGAACTCGAACAGAACACCGTTGTTTCCCATCTTCGGCTGGGCAAAAAGAACAACTGGAAAGAGCAAGAAAAGCATAAATAATCTTTTTATCATATTCTCCTCCCTGTCAATCGACGATTATCAAAGAATTCTCTATTCCATCCTCGACGCCCCGCAGTGGGTTATTCGGGTCGAGAACCCAGCTTGCAGCATTGTCTATTACGAACTTATACTGGTATCTGCCCGGAGGCAGCGGGACGATTATCTCCCAGATGCCATCGCCGTCATCGTCGTGCATAATTCCAATGGATGGGTCAAAACGATGATATTCCTTCGTTCCGCACCAGCCGTTGAAATTCCCGGCAAGATTAACGGAATGAGCCGCCTTGTTTTCATACTGGAACAGAATCCCACCTTCTACCCTATGCGGCGGCGGAAGCCGATTCTTTACCAGCCTGCCGGCAGCACAACCAGAAAGCAAGAAAACCAGAAGATAAACGCAAATCCTCTTCATAATCCTTTAGAACCTCACACTCGCAAAGATGTTTATTCCCCTGTATTGCTCCATTCGGGAGAGGGCATCGACAAACGAGATAGAGTTCTCATCCATTGTGTCGTATAGCCACTTGCTTCTCCCTGTGTAGCGACCCTTTATATCGTATGGCGAAACGCCGGTCGATAGTTCAAATCTGATTGCCTCTTTCGGCTGCCAGATAAAGGCAAGATACGGGAAGAAGTAGTCCTTCGCATCGCTTGAGTGAGTGTCGAGCCGCTTGTACATAACATCCGTATCAAACGATAGCTCTCTTGAGAAATTATAACTCAACCCATAGAGGATATCTGTCCCGAAGAAATTGGTTTCACCCAAACTGCCCGACGAGTATTCCCCCTTAAAGCAAAGAGCTATTCTCTTCTTGAAAAGAGAAAATGAAAGCTCCGGAAGGATAGCGCCGAACCTTCTCGTATCCTTCACATCCTCGAACCGATACGAAATCCCCGCAGAAAGATGCTTGCCCCTGTATTTCATTACACCCAGAAAAGCTTTTCTATCATACTCAGGGAGTGTCTCATATGTGAGGGTCGGTCTGCCGGTCTCACCATCGTTCGGGTGCGGGATGATATAGACATCATTCGTGTCCATCGGGTTGTAATGCTCGAGCTCAGTGGAAAGGGTGAGATTGAGATTTTTGAATAAATCAAACGACAGACCTGCTCCGGACAGGAATCCACTTTGCTTTCCGAGCGGGATGTCGAGCTTACCATCACCTGTTCTGTCGCGGTTCTCACGATTACCCGCCTCAATCAGCGAGGCATATTTCCAGTAAATATACTCAGCCCACAGAGAGGCTACATCCCACATATTTACCCTAACATCGCCTCCTGCTCCCAGCTCCCAGGAACCGAGGTCAAGCCAATCGGAGGAGAGGTTCTCACGGGCATAGATAGAATCGAACTCCTCATAAGTTATCTCCGATGTGGGAAGCCACCAGCGGTTTTTGTCAACACGGAAAACGATACCAGGAGCAACAAACCCAAAATCTTTACTAATCCTGCCTGCCAGAACATCCGTACCATAGTTGGAGAAGTCGGTCGGTTCATCAACCGTTGAAATCCTTCTCGAGAAAAAACCCAGCTGTCTTCTGCCAGCTATGTTAGGAAAATCGAGTGTATCGGGTGAAAATGCCCAGTTCTTGAATTCGTTGGCAAGAAGAAGCTCGAGCAGCTCATATCTGAGTTCTATCCCGGCATAACCGAGCCCGAACCTCTGGGGCTTTTCATAAGTCGGCTCAGGAAAAGGGTAGTTACCGACAAGGGAAAGAGGGTCGGATGTCTCGAATAGCTCCCTGTTGAAGAAGGCAGACACGGAGAATTCGCCGGCATCGAGGTCGAGACCGAGCGAATCGAGATGAAGATGAGCCTCATACATCTTCTCTGCATCGGTTGTGTTGACATCGAACGAGCCGAGCAGCTCTGCCCCCTCCGATATATGAGCCTTTATGTTGACATCGAGCTTTATATCCGGCTTGCCCAGTTTGAACCGCCTATCCCCGGGATAATCACGAGAGCCTGTAAATCGGGATAGGAACTGCCCGCCAAACAGCACCCTCGATGACACAGGGGTATTGGTGAGTAGCTGCGCACCAGCAGGATAAGACGCCGTCCCATCCTCGTTCACACGGATAACAGAGTTGCCCATATCACCACGGATAGTCGGGTTCATCGGGTCTGTGACCCAGTTACCATCGACGACAAACTTATACTCATATTCACCCGGCGCAAGTTCGAGAGATATTCGCCAGACATTGTCTTCCTCCTTCTCCATCAGAAGTTCGTGCGGATTCCAGTCGTTGAACTCACCGGCGAGATAAACAGCTTCGGCATCCGGGTCAAAATATGTAAAAATTGCTCTGCCACCTGGCTTAGTCGACTCTATCTTCTCACCTGCACCGACCTCGACAACAGAATTATATCCACCATAAGGGTCAGGAACCCTATTCGGATTGTCGGCGTCCTCCTTCCAGACACCATCGACAATGAATTTATACTCGTATCTCCCTTTCTCAAGCTTCAACTTGACCGCAAAGACACCCATCGAGTCCTTCTCTAAGCTTATATCGTTTTCTTTCCAGCCGTTGAAATCACCGGCAAGGAAGACGACATTTGCATTCGGGTCAGAGTAAGTGAATAGAACACCATCCTCAACAACCTCAGAACTGGCAAACACTGCAACAGGGATAAGTATCAAAAGGAACGCAAAGAGACTTCTCATCCTGCCTCCTAAAAATACACTCTTATGTATGTTTTAACCTGTTGACTTATCTCACTGCTCGATGAACAGTTGACAAAATCATCATCGTTGGTCAGGTCGTTGTCTGAATCCGCCGGGTTGCCGAACTCGATGAAGAAATCCGTATTCGACCAGCCGTTATACTGAAACTGAACAAATACTGTCTGGCGTGATTCCGATGTCTCGTTCACATTCACAGCTCTTGTGTAGAGCTTCCAGTTGTGTGTCAGGTTGGCATTCAGCTCGAAGCCGAACGCCTGGAGTTCGTAAGCTGTCCCTATATCCTTCCAGCGGAACTGAAGTCTCACCTTGGCAAGGAAATTCTCGAACGAAAGCTCGTTGAAAAGTGTTGGATAAACCCTGTAGGCATCGTAGTTCGTATCCCAGCCACGATACCTCATAGTTTGTCGTTATGTTCACTGCCTTTGTCGGGAAAAAGTATGTCGCATTTATATTATAACCGGACTCATTGTATTTCTGCCCCTGGTCATAATCGGAGGAGAGATAGGAGCGGAAGTTCTCGCCTATCTCCCGATAAGCAAACTTTATCTCAACAGGACCAACCCGGAGATTTCTTATCTCCGCTTTTAAGGCGGTGTTTTTACTATCTTTGTCCTCGTCGGGGATGCGACTTCTGGCAAGCTCAAGCGCGCAGTCGAAATCACCGAAATGTCTGAGAGGAGACAGTGTTCTACCGAGAGAAAAATAGATATCGCTGGATACAACATCATTGTGGTTATCGGATGAGCCGTTCCAGTCCTTGCGGGCAAATGTAGAGGAAAGCCTGAATCTGTCGGATAAAAGCGGCAGGCTCCATCTGGTGATGGTGGCATCCTCGCCACCCGACTGCGAGTAATCGGAATATATAAAAAGCCCGTGAAGTTTCCAGATATTCCAGAAATCTGCCCTCACACCCTGAGCGTTGCCGTTATCGTTCACCGTCCACTGGGAGACAAGCTCCATCAAACCCTGCGGAAACCAGAACCGGTTCTCACGAGAAAAGAGAACAAACTCCAAACCTTTCTCCCATCTAAAACGGGCGTGAGCCTCTACCATATCGTAAAGTGTATATCTCTGGGCGAGATTGTTGTTGAAAAGTTTATCCGATTCCGCGTGGAACTTCAAGAAAGCCTCGACACCACCCATAGGTTGCCCGAGGAAGCGGAACTCGATATTATGATGTGGCTCAGCCAGATACCAGCGGATGTTCCCATCGAGCGTGTTCGTGTTCTCATAATACCCCTCAAGCCGAACACCTGATGTGAGCCTCCCGGCGAAAAGGAGAAAAAGTGATATTATGATGACCCTTTTCATCAATACATCACCTTGAATGAGAACTGGTATCTGTTGCCAAGATACCTGTGTGATGCGAGAGCAACATCGAACGCCCATCTCTTTGAGAACAGACCTAGCCCGAGTCCGAGCCTACCATCGGATACACCGGAACGGAGCGAAAGGGCATCAAAGAATGTCATCTCCGAGCCTATATCAAGATGAATATCGTCAAAGTCGCCACGCCTCGTGTAAGCGTCGAGCGAGAATACCAGCGAACGCTTGATGATATACGACATCCCGAGCCGAATGTTCCGATGCCACTCATCAGGCTCGGAGGTGGTCGAGATAAAAGAGAGCTTCGGAGCATTTACATTCGTCACAACACCGGAGAACACAGCATTCCGGAACGGAACAAAGGAAAATCCTAAATCCCCCGATAAGGTAATAAAACTCTCCTCAAAATTTGGGTCATTGTATTTTGAGTATCCCGGAGCAGAAAGCAGAACAGCTTTCAAGGAAGCTCCGAGGGAAATAGCCCTCCAGATTCTTCTCCCCCAGCTGAGGCTTATGTGGTTCTCTCCGTAGACATCCTCGAGGTAAAGCCCCCGCCATCCGAGGGCAAAGCCGCCAAACCTGCCACTGGTATATGAAAAAGCAGACGAGAAATAGGATAGCCCATCGACCGAATAGAGCATCGTATAGTCCACTGCAAGCTCGAAGCGATGTGAGGATATAATCCTCGATGGGTTGTAAAAGGCGGCATCGCTCCCCTCACAGACCGACAAGTAGGCACCACCCATCGAAACAGCTCGAGAACTCGAAAAACAGGCAGGCGCAAAATATCCAGATAGCTCAAAAGGAGAAAGAAAAACAACCAAAACGAATGTTAATGTAACCACTCCTCTCATCTTACAATCACCACTGCCTTATTCTTTCTTGCCTCCCGTTCGTTCCCCTCGAATATGTATGTAAATCTGACGCAGACAAGATACACTCCCACCGGCTGAACCTCACAGGAACCATTACACCCATCCCAGATGATGTTCTCATTTCTGCCCGATGATACCCGCTTACCTCGGGCAAGGCTCAGAACAAGATTGCCAGATATATCAAAGATGTCTATATCGACCTGACCGTCATAGCGGGTAACAACCGTAATGTTTGTCTCGTCACACAAGCCATCAGCATTGGGCGAGAACGGATTGGGTGAGATGATAACATCAGACACGGGCTCAGAAGAAACCTTCACCTGCTCCTGCTCGAAAAGCCCGATAGAGCTTTCCTGCTCATCCAGAATAATGTTGCAGTTTATCGTATTGGGATACGGAGCATTCCT
>NATO01000042.1 GCA_002085385.1 candidate division Zixibacteria bacterium 4484_93 | reverse complement strand
TTATCAACACAAGCCTCCGCATAGTCCCTCGGGTAGGGGGAAAGCCTGCCGAGTCTGTCCTCCGGCACGACAGTGTAGATATGCATCTATGTAGCGGAAATAAGTCCCATCGCCGATTGTCGGGTAGAAGTAGCGAACGAGGTAAATATCATCTTCAGGACCGATTGTTTCGAGTGCGCCCAGCTCGTCCGGGGTCACACGATACAGCCTGTATCTCATAAGCCCGGCACCGCAGTCCATCGAATCGGGATTGTCTGCCCAGAACTCAATCTCAATCCTACCATCATCGAGAGGCTCAGCGTATATAGAATCTATCGCTTTTGGACCCTCGAGGTCGAACTTTGTAAAGATGGGCGCAGACCAGGAGGATGTCATCCAGCCAACATCCTGAGCCTGAGCCTCATAACCGTATCTCTCGCAATCCGCACCATAGAATGTATACTCCGGAACATCGCTCCAGCCGGTGGAGTCGAGATATGTTATCGTGCTGTCGTCGTAGACCAGAAACCTGCGGAATCTATAAAGCCTCGTGTAATACCCACAGCTCGGGCACTCATCGACATTCACTCGAACGGTCACAAAAGGGGTGGTGGTTATGGAATCGACCGGCAGGAGGTTTGCACAGGGAGGGAAACAGGGGTAATGACGGGTGCACTCCCTGAGGACAATGTTCCCTGTGTTGGGAAAATGCTCCACCCTGTCGACAGGGACAACGGCATAATAGTAGCAGGTGTTGCTGTCGAGGTCGATTATGTGGTCCTCCGGACCATCATCGGTGAAGAAGAACCTCTCTCTGCCATCATCGGTAACGGTAGCGACGAGGTAGTCTCTATCATCGATTATGTTGAGCTCACTCTCTATCCTCGAACGGTAAATTCTGTAGTATCCAACGCCGCTTGCAGAATCGTATGCCCTCCGCCACTGAACCTGTATCTGGTTCCCCGGTAGCGCAGATGCCTCGACACACTCGACAGGGTTCGGGTCATAGACATCCTGCATTGTAACCTGTGGACTCGACCAGGTGGTCGTGTCTCCGACAGAGTCCATTCCCTGAACATAGTAAGCATAAGTCTCGGCATCGAGCATACCATCGAATGTATAATCTATCGTAGGGAGCCAGTCGGTAACCTCATTTAGCTCGGGTCTGCCAGAAATTGCCTCCCTTTTGAAGCGGAACATAACACCATCGGTCGGTGTGATGGTCGCATCCACCACAAGATGAACAGATGTTCCCGCGGTGTATGCCGGGAGTGATTCGAGCTCGGCTACAAACGGGGGTGGCGGGGAATCCGCGAAAACAGCCCCCGCAAAGATGAGTATAAAAACTCCCAGAAACCCGAAGGAATATAGCATTTTATTCACCATCAAGGATTCCCCCTTCTTGGTTTGTTTATATTCCCAGATACAAAGTTTTTCAATAAATCAACTTTCCTGTTCAAAGTCAAGAAAAAAAAGTTCTATATTGCCTCATTAAAGAACATTTTTGCAAGATGTGTTCTTGCTGCAAAATCATCACGGTATTTCCTCGGTATAGGTGACCCAGGTGGTGCGACATACTTCAGGGGATTGACATTCTTGCCGTTAATCTTTATCCGGTAGTCGAGATGTGGACCGGTTGCATACCCTGTGTGCCCAACAAAGCCGATAAGCTGTCCCTGACTGACTCTTCTCCCCCTTTTTATCCCCTTGGCAAACCTGCGCAGATGCCCGTAACAGGTAACAATATTACCGTTATCATGCCTTATCTCAATGTAGTTTCCAAACCCCTTCTTCCAGCCAGCAAATATAATCCTACCACTTCCTGCGGCGACAATCGGTGTTCCCTCTGGAGCCGCTAAATCCACCCCGAGGTGCGGGCGATAGACCCTGAATATCGGATGAAGCCTGTGGTAAGAGAAATAAGACGAGACCCTCTTGTAGTTCAATGGAGATTTCAAAAGTGTACGCTTTAGAGCCTGCCCCTTGCCGTTATAATACCCCTTTTTCCCGGAGGGGTCCTCATAGTAGAACGCCCAGAATGAGCTGTCCTCCATTATATACTGTGCCGCAACGATATTCCCAATCCTGACAGGCTCATTCTTGTAGATATACTCCTCATACAGTATCTTAAACTTCTGCCCGTTGCGGGTCTCGGTCAGAAAGTCTATGTCATATGAGAAAACATCGGAAAGCCTGGCGACAAGAACAGGCGGAATTTTCTGGTTTATCATCGACTCCCAGAGGGTATTTTTTACCTCTCCTGTCAGGAATCTCAGACATTTTCCGAGTGGAACGCTGTCCCTTCTGGCAATGTAAGTATCGCCCCTTCTCTCCACATCGAACCCATCCCAAGGATGCCTCTCGTATCGGAATTTGTTAATTTTTCCATTATTGGAGAAACGAGCAAAGAATCTATCTCCCGGGCGAAGCGAACGCATATCGAGTATGTTGGACAGTGATGAGACTATCTCAAAAACATCCTTATAGGGTAGACCAGAAAGGACAAGAGCCTCCGACAGCGTCTCTCCTCCCTGTATCGAGCCTGATACCTCGCAGGTAAGACAGGGATAGTCATCGGAAGGGATAGTGGTTCTCCCGGAGAGACGGGAGACATAGTTCAGGCAGATAGCTATATATAGGATAAATACGAGGAGGAAGTATAGCCTAACCAGAAAGCTACTCTTCGACCTCGATGACCTGGAATTTAAACAGTTGTGCATCACCATCCTCAAAACAGGAAGAAGGAAGCCCTGCCTTCATACAGGTCCTTCTGACGAAGGTTAGCGGTGTCCATCCACCCCTCACTGCAACATCGGGGAGGTTTGCACCGAGCTTATTCAATCTTCTGACCATAAGTCCATCACGACCGATGTTTATCTCATCGATGTTCTTTATCTCCTTAATATTCACGAGTAAAATAACCTTTACACTAATATCAGAGAAATCCGATGCCTGAATGGGGTTGTGCATCGGGTCGCAGGTGGCTGCGTTTGCTGCAACCCTAACAAGCGTCTTATACAGTGGTTTCCTGGGTAAGAGTTCGGAGGCAATGCCGCAGATAACCTCACCCCTCGAGAGCTCGACAATAACCCCCGGTTGCCTACTCATAACAGGGTAAATCGAACTTCTAATGAGCAGATGCTGTCCGTTGAGTGTGAACCGTATGGCCTCTTTTGCCGTGTTAAGAATATATTCCCTCTCCTTATCTGAAAGAGAGAAGGATGTCGAACCTCTCCTCTTTTCCCTCACGATAGCGGCGGCGATATACCCCGTGTGTGGCTGTTTCTGCCCGAGTATCTGCGATGAACTGGAGTAATTGAGCAACTCCAAAGAAGGTTCCTCCCCTCCGGAGAATGCGCAGGAAAGGGCGAAAAGAACCCCCTTCCCTGTGACGATGTAGTTTGGTGAGAAGATTCTGGCGACGGAGGCGGGTGAGAGCTCTTTGAGAAGCGAGATGGTTTCTCTATCATTTTTGGTACCACTTTCGGTGGGTAGCCCCTCACCCAAGAGAACACTTGCCACGATAAGTGGCTTCTCGACCGTCATCTCTTGTTTTATGAGTTTTCCAACCGCTCTTGCCTCGCTCGAATCGTCCGGCACAAGGATTGCGAGATATTCGACATCGCCGAGCCTCTGCTGAATGAACGGTAATTGAACGAGCACCCCCGGCTCCTGAAAGCAGGACACTGTCCTGCAACATCCCTTGGCTCTCTTTGCGGCAGCTCTGTCAAGCCGGACAATTCCCATCGGGGTATCGAAGAACTCCTCCTCGCACACAGCTGGCTGAGATATGATATTTGCTTTCGCCGGCGCAAGGATTATCACCCTGTTGAAGTCGCCGGACTCGACAAACCTGTAAGCACAAGCGGCAACTCCTCCAGAGAAGAATATCTTGTCGAAGGGAACAATTATAGCGTCGGCTACCCCATCGGATTCGGGAGCCCTCTCTAAAAAACCGTCTATGAGGCTGGAAAGCTCGCTGGCACTGCCAGAATAACCGATTATAGAAGAAAAATCCGCTTCCTCACCAGAAAGCGGATAAAATACAACCACTGAAAGAAACAACGCAAGCAGTAAAATCAAATGGGATGTCAACAGATTATTCATTCACAACAGTCTCTCATCCTTTTGCAAACCTACTGCTTATCCTTTCTTTAGCACCTCCTTGTTTGAAATTTCTATATAAAATAATCCAAAAGGCAGGGTTGTCAACTATTTTTTACAACTTCTTTCAGAAAGATAGCTTTCTGCCAGAAACAGTTCATCCGGCGAGTTTATGCCCAGAACCTCCATCGGGTCGGAGGCAGGGTATGCGAGAGTTCGTTTCCCTGCCGCCTTCAGGAGACCAATCATATCGGTCAGATACCGCTCACCCTGTGCATTATTTATATTAATATTATCTATATTATCAAATAAATCTCCTTTTTTAAATATCATAATACCCGAGTTAATCTCTCTGACTGCTTGCTCATTCTCTGTTGCGTCCTTAAACTCGACTATCCGCTCCAGTTCCCCCGATGGGGTTCTTATTATTCTTCCGTATTCCTTTGCGTCGGGCAGGACGGCGGATAGAACCGTTGCGGCGGCTCTATTCTCCCTGTGAAGGCGGACCAACTCTCTTATAGTTGTCTCCTCGATAAACGGGACATCCCCGCAGAGAACGAGGATGTCGCCATCGAAGTCTGAGAGAATTTCCTTTGTCCTTGAGACAGCATCTGCTGTGCCGAGCAATCTGCTCTGATAGACAAACTCGATATCGGGGAAGCTCGAAAGGAATTGCTCGACCTTGTTGTGCATAAATCCAACGACAACAATAACCCTTTCCGGAGCGAGCGCATACACCGTTTCGAGTAGATAGTATATTATCGGCTTGCCCTTTATCTGGAAGAGAACCTTTGGATACTCTCCGCCCATTCGTTTCCCCTTGCCGGCTGCAAGGATGACGACAGCAAGCTCTTTCATCTCTTGATTACATTGTTGTCATCGTCCAGCTCGACAACGGTTGGGGCTGGGAACTCCTCTGGCTTGCCTATACCGTATGCAACAATCATTATTTTATCACCGACAGTTCCTTTTCTTGCTGCAGGTCCGTTCAGGATAATCTCCTTCGAGCCAGCCTCACCGGGGATGATGTAGGTCTCGAGCCGCTCCCCATTGTTCAGGTTAAGCACCTGAACCTTCTCATACGGATACATCCCGACGGCATCGAGTATCTCCGTATCGATGGTGATGCTGCCGGAGTATTGAAGCTCTGTCCCTGTGATTGTTGCTCTGTGTATCTTAGCTATGCAAAAAACCCTTAGCATATTTTCTCCGATGGGTTAGCGTTTCAGTTTTCTAATTTCTCCGAGTTTCTTCAATGCACAGTATTCACCGCACATCGTGCAGACATCGTCGTCGCTTGGTGGAGCTGCCGAGCGCAATTCAGATGCCCTTTTCGGGTCTATTGCGAGTGAGAGCATCTTCTTCCAGTCGAGGGTATGGCGGGCTTTTGACATCTCGAGGTCCTGCTCGTATGCTCCCTCAACACCTTTTGCTATATCTCCTGCGTGTGCTGCGATTCTTGCTGCTATAACCCCCTCTCTGACCGCATCGACATCCGGCAGTGAGAGATGCTCTGTTCTTGTGACATAACATAGGAAGTCGGCACCTGCTGCTGCCGCTATCGCTCCTCCGATGGCTGCGGTTATGTGGTCATATCCTGCGGCGATGTCTGTCACAAGGGGTCCCAGGACATAGAACGGTGCATTACAGCAGAGCTTCTTCTCGAGCTTGACATTCATCGCTACATCATTTATTGGGATATGTCCCGGTCCCTCGACTATTGCCTGAACACCTTTTTCCCTTGCCCTCTTTACCAATTCTCCGAGAAAGATTGTCTCCTGCACCTGTGGGCGGTCGGTAGCATCGGGTAGCCCTCCGGGTCTCAGCCCATCCCCGAGTGAGAGTGTGATGTCGTATCTGTGGGCGATTTCAAGCAGTCTGTCGAAGTACTCATACAGCGGATTCTCCTTCTTGTTGTAATACATCCACATAATGAGGAATGCCCCTCCGCGGCTGACAACATCGACTATCCTGCCCGATTGCTCCAGTCTCTCAACGGTGGAGAGTGTAACGCCGCAGTGGACGGTCATAAAGTCGACACCTTGCTCTGCCTGTGCCTCGATTGTGTCGAATATCTCGTCGGGAGTCATCCGTATCATCCCCTCGCCACTGCGGAACTTATTAACGGAGACCTCGTATATCGGGACGGTCCCGACAGCCACGGGTGAGCTTTTGATAATCTGCTCGCGGATACTTCTCAGGTCACCTCCCGTCGAGAGGTCCATAACGGCATCGGTTTTCGCATCGACTGCTGCCTCGAGTTTCTCGAGTTCCAGTTTTATATCGGCGATGTCCTCCGATGTCCCGATGTTTGCGTTGACCTTTGTTCTTAACCCCTCGCCGAGTGCGAGTGGCTTGATGTCCCTTTTGTTGTTCCTGATAATGGCAATCGTCCCCGAGGCGACCCCCTTCCTTATGAACTCGGGAGAAAGGTTCTCCTCTTCCGCGACGAGACGCATCTGGTCCGTTATAATCCCTTTTCGGGCTTTCTCGATGATGGTCATCTTTCCTTCTTTATAACTGCTACCGATTCAAAGTTTGCGAAGTCTGCTTTGTTAACGATTATCGCCTCCGGTGTTCTTCTTCTCCCATCCCCTTCTTTTGCGTGCGTTGCGATAATGTGTATCACCTCGAGCGGTAAGCCGAACTCTCTTGCCAGTGCGGAGCCACTGAACGGGTGCCGATACATCCTCCCGAACCGTGTGAACCTGTATCCGTCTTCTGCCTTCTCATATTCGAGCATCTTTCCGACATCGTGAAGGATGGCGCCGGATATGAGATAATCGAGATTTATCGGGAGTTTATCCTTATAGACCTCCTGCATTGCTTTTGCGATACCGAGTGAGCTTTTCACAATCGCCTGTGTATGCTCGAGCAGACTGATATCCGTTTCTACAAGCAGTGTGAAGGGAACAGATAGAAGCGTCTCATATGTGAACCCGCCGCGACGCATTGTCTCTTCCCAGCAGACACGGGTTAATTCCCTGAGATGTTCGTCGGTTATCTTGTTTGCCTCCGGGAATGCAGTGTAAAAGTCCATCTTTCTCCTCTATATATCGAGTTTTTCCGGTATGTTCCCGACAAGAGGTATCTTCCAGGTCTTCCCACGCAGAACATTCACGACACCTGCAATTGCAGCAATGGCAACCAAAAACAGTGCTACCTTCCAGAAGAGTGCACTGATGACGGCGATAATCTCGATGATAAAGAGAATCACTCCCTGCCGTGCATGCTGGTATGCAAAGTGGTTCTCTTCCCTCCCTTGGAGGTATGGAATAAGACAAAGGAACGGAACATAGGCGAGAATTGCTAACCCCTTGCCTTCCTCTACATCGTCGGACGATATATCCTCTTCTTCGCTCCCCAATTCTTCGTCGGAGAGGAACTTGTCTATGACCCGTCTGCGGTGATACCCCTTGAATGGCTCGAAATCTTTTTCTCTCGACATCATCAACCACCCCGGGTGATTAGTTCCTGGTAAGCGAGCTTGGCATCGTAGCCGACATCTGTCTCGCCAAAGCCGTCGATGAGCTTTTTGTAAAACTCTTTTGCCTTCTCTATATCTCCGGAGAGTTTATACGCCTCCGCGGTGTAGTAGAGGAGTTCTGCCTGTTTGAAACTGTTCGGATATTTTTCCATTGTCTCCACAAACTTCTCTGCGGCTTCTTTTGCTTCTCCTTTTTCCATAAGACAGACACCGATTCCCTCCATAGCATTGAGCCTCATCTCGTCGTCTCCAGCACCGGTGGCGAGGAATTTCTCGAAGTTCTCGATTGCTACATCGTTTGCGCCTGTCAGGAAGTTCAGATAGCCGATATAGTAATAGCCAAGTTTTGCCGCCTTCTGCCCCTTAAAGTTTTCTGTGAGATAAGTGAGGCTGTCCATAGATGCCTGGAAATTGCCGAGCTTGAAATCGAGCAGTGCCTTCCCAAGCAATGTATAGGAGTCTTCTGCCTTCCTCTTGTTTGCCTGGGAAACTCCCCAAACAGCGATAACCGCTATGATAATAGCAACCGCCCCCACAGCGAAATACTGCCAGTGCCTCTGTATGTAGATGTAGGCTCGGGTGATGCCGGTAACGAGCTTATCTTCCTTCATCTCACGCTTGGTTATACGCCTTTTTGCCACTTCTGCCTCCTGGCAAGTACCCTGCCCCAGACCTGACTCGAACAGGTGGCCTACGGTTTAGGAAACCGTTGCTCTATCCATCTGAGCTACTGGGGCGGATGTGATTCAATTCCCAAAACAAACAATATATCTAAATCTTCTGTTTCGTCAAGATTTTTTGGGTTTCTCCTTCTCTTTCCCATTTTCACTCCATCACTTCGGCTGGAGGATAAGCTTCCCATTGTATTTCTTATCTTTCAGTAGGATTTCGTATGGGTATATCCCCGGCGGCATTCGCCTGCCGTTATTGTCCTTTCCGTCCCACTGGAAGATATTTTCTCCTTCAGGGAAATTCCCCTCGAATATGGTTCTTACGAGGTTGCCATCCATATCATAAATCTTCACGCTCCCCGAATCACTGCCAGCCGCCTCGAACCTGATATCGCCGATGGTCTTTGTCTCTTTTTCATATTCGGCTCGGGTATCCTCCGGGAGAAGAAACCCACCGCCCATCTGTTCAGGGACAAGTATAACCGTCGCTACACCGGGACCCGTCGCATCGAATGTAGAGTCAAAACTCCAGCTGAGACCATATCCGGGACCGACTACTCCGCTTACCCTCAAATGGATGGAATCCCCCTCGCAGAAATCCATCATACCGATGCTTCCGTCCTCATTGGTGTATCTGAAGTTCGGCTGCATCACCTTTATATAGATATACTTGTTCCCGTCGTAGTTATAAAAGAGTATCGGGTGGTTATCTGGATATCTGTATTCGGTTGCCGTGTCGGAGACGAACCAACTTCCCCGGAACTTATGTGTCATCCAGGTCTGGTAATGGATACCATATTTATGAGGGGTTTTGCACTCCTCCGGTGAGCAAGAAGTATCAACAGCATAGAGATAACCGTCTTCAGGACTGTCTCCGAGAAGGAGCCAGAAATTCACGCTTCCCATAAGCCCGCACCCGGCAGATACCGCCTGAAAAGAGAGTAGAAGAAGTATCCCGACAACAAAAGCCGTTCTCCAGATTGTGCACCTCCTTTGTTGCTCAAGAAGATAAGCGTAGTGGAGTAATTTGTCAACAGATATCTGTTTTTCTGCTCCATTAAGATTTTCGAGGTTTCGGGGTCAACC
>NATO01000041.1 GCA_002085385.1 candidate division Zixibacteria bacterium 4484_93 | reverse complement strand
CCTTTCCAGGTGTAGAACCCATTCACCTTAACCACAACATTATGCCTGCCGCGGGTGACATCAGCCTTGTAGACACAACCCTCGCCCTTTTTTGCCAGGGTCGTGTCACCGTCGATTGCAACACTTGCACCAACACAGACAGGTTGAACCAGAAGAGTAAGTGTAACATTCGTCTTGGGCGGCTTGTCGGTAATGACCTTGTCAAGCTCGATTATTGGATTGAAGCTGGAAATCTTCTGCCAGAGGAATTTGCACTCCTTCTTTTTTCTTGCCTGGTCAGCCTTCTTGTCGACCAGGTTTTCGTATGTCATAGGTGCATCCTTTAAGCCGGATGGGATACTGGCTGCAGTTGCGCTGGACCTACAGGCGAGCTTGGCGAGCTCCAGCTCGGCAGACTGATACCACCAGTCGGAGCGGTCCTTGATGGCATTTTTGATGCCCATAAATATCCCTGCCTGAGTGGTGCAAGCACCACGGGAGGAGAGTGCATAGTAGAAAGCTGCCCGTATATGTCCCTTCGATTTTAATGTAGAAAATATCGCCTTCGCATCCGAGTAGTTGTTCTCGATAAAGTAGGACATTCCCTTCACATATTTCGCCTCATTGCTGTATGGCTCACGGCACTGGTCGAGCACCGCTCTGGCACGCTCGGCAACCTCGGCCTGCTCCGCACCCTCATATAGGGTCGAGAGCTTAACGATTGTTACTCCCTTCAAAAATCGGGCAACATTCTTCGTATCACCATCCACACCACCCGAAGCAATGACAAGGTCGAACGCTTTCTGCGCGAAACTCAGAGCGTCAGCTCTCTCCTTCTCAGCACTGTTTATACCCTTCTCGAGAAAGTATCTCCCTGTCTCGATGTAAGTATCTGCATCACCCGGGAGCTTGATATCGTTCATCTCCATAGCAGACTTAAGCATCTCGGGGTTCTTTTCACCCGACAGTGTGGTTTCAATCTGGATGAGGAAATTTCTCAAGTTTGCAATGCTTATCTGCTTGTTAGTCAAGTAGTTAAAATATATACCCTTCGGATTTGCAAGAGATTTATATATTGTAGAAGCCTGAGACAACAATGTCAGATTGTTCTCCTTAACACCCTTCCAGAACATAGATTCAGCCTGGCGGAGCTTCGCGTCTGCTTCCATATACTTAAAGCGAATTTCATCCTTTGGTGCATGGGCGAGGAAGGAGTTAAAGTTGGAGAGTGCATTATCGAACTCCCCAAGGGTAAAGTATGCCCATCCGAGCCAGTATTTTCCCTCGGGGAATTTAGAGAATACCCGGCTGTATGTTGTGGAGACGCTGTTTATGCTTCCCTCGAAGATAAGGAACTGCAGGAGTTGGGCGTCTGCGATTCTCAATGCAGCGAAGTTGCCATAGGTTTTACTGCCTTTCAGTTCCAGAAGGGCAGACAGTGCGTCGTTCACCGAGGATTTGTCGCCTATGGAGCCGAGTGCCACCTTGTAGCTGTTGATATTCAGCTTGGCAAGTTTCTGGACATCCTTATAGCCACTCGATTTCGGAACGACCTTCTGCATCGTCTCGATGGCGGATGTAAGTTCCTCTTCTATGGCATCAGGGCGGGTTTTTTTCGAGAGTTTCGCATCCTTCCATCCCTCGTCATCCACCTGCATATATAGTCTGGCGGTCATATAATGGAGCTCAGCCTCCAAGAACTGTGATGCGATGGCGATTATCTCCGTTGACGCCTTCTCGAGGGCACCGAACTCGTCGAGGGCTTCGGAGAACATTGTCTTAGCATTGGAGAACCCGGATTTGTTACCCATCTTGAGGGAGCCAATTTTATATTTACAGAATGCCTTGAGGAATTTTGCGTTCTCAATGATGTCAAGCAGGTCTTCCTCTCTCTCTTCCAGTTGCTCATCGGTCAGGAACTCCTCGAAATCCCCGATTGCACTTTCGAGGAATCGTATCTGGCTTTTCGTCCCGCGTTCTGTCTGATACTGGCGGAAGGAGCAGAGTGCCCTCATATACTTTGAGCGGAGGTATTCTTCACCGAGCAAATCTATCGCTTTGAACCCCTGGATAGATTTTTGGAAATCCTCCGATGCCTCAGAAAAGAGCTCCTTCTGTTTTTTTATTCTACCGAGATAGTACTTTGCTGTGGCGAGGTAATAGTTGGAGTAAGCCTTGTCCTCCTGCGGTATTACTCCTTCCAGTATGGTGGTGAAGGAGGCGGCTGCTGACTCGAACTTCTCGGTAGCTTCCTCCATCTTGTCCTCTTGGTAAAATCCTATGCCTGCGTTCAGGACATCGATGGCGTCCCTCATTCCCCCCTGCGAGAAAACTCCCGTGCTGCAGAAAAGCACCAAAAAGGTTGCTATTCCTACCTTTTTTAACATAGCCTCATCACCCCTTGCTTGCTATTTTGTTATATTGTGCCGGCGACTATCGAGAAACCGTTTATCTTGACGAGCGAGCGAGTTGAGCCAATAGTTGGCTCCGGTCTGCCTGGCTCCTGTGGATTGAGCTTGATACTCGATGCGTCGACGGTCGCTTTCCTTTTGGGAACATCTATCTTTACCCTCATAAGTCCCCTGCCACAGTTGTCGTATCCCCAGGTCCTTATGGCGTTGAGGACATATGTATCGAACTTCGCGTTCCCAGACCTCTGAGATATGTATGCCGACATAACGGCAACATCCACAAGATATTCAACGATACATGGTTTATCCGGGATGCCTATATCTCGCTGTATCTTATCGAAATCTATTGCTTCCGAATAGTTCACCACCGCAAAGACAGGCGGTGGTGGCGGCACATAACGAATGGTGATGAGCCCGTATCCAGGCTTCAGGAGCAGGTCTTTGTCTTCTATCTCCGGTGGCAGGTCTATGATTGTTTCACCTGTCCCACCACAGGAAACAAGGAGAAGTATCAGTATCAAGCAGATAGGGAGGATATCCCTCATAATCTCCTCACCTTCCTCTTTATAATCTTTGCCTTCAAGTCTGCCAGCGTTCCACCGACCCAGCCATATTTAGTGATGCCCAATTCCTGTAACCAGCTCGCTATCTTTACAACCTCTTCATAAGGCATTTTTCTATCGGCGCGAATGAGCACCTTTGGCTTTGTGTATTTGAGCTGGTCGAGTAAGACTCGCAGCCCGGTCTCATCGTAGAGGACATTGTATACCCTTGAACGGTTGCGGAAGAGCGGGCTTGTGGTAAAGCTTCTGCCCGTTTTGTCGAGGAACTTGTAAAACTCACCGGAGTTATCGTTCCCCTGAAGAACATAGTAATCCATTCCCCCTTCAGGAGACTTCTGAAGCTGGATTACAAGCGAGACCTCTGTCCCACCGGGTATGGGTGTCGCGAGTGGTATCCCTCCTTCTATCTGTGGAGCACTCTTCACCGATGGCATAATCGACATCGTTACAAGGAAGAATATCATTAACTGGAATGTTATATCGACCAAAGAGGTCAATGGCATCTTCTCCAGTGCTTCAACCTTTCTTTTCATCCATTATTCTCCTTTTTTCCACGACAGGCGGAATTTAACCGCTTCCACTGAGTCTGCGCTGGCATAGTTCATTACATCGAGTATGAAGCCGAAGTCGGTATCCTTGTGAGCCCTTATCTCCACAGTTGGCATTGTCTCCCCCATATAGAATATATCGTCCAGTCTCCGCTTGAACCTCTTTTTAGCTTCCTTCAGGAGCCAGGGACCATGTGTGTGCAGGGTGTCCTTCTTTGCTTCCTCAATTGATGGAACCATCTGGTCGAGGATATAAGCCACCAACTTCCCTGCGTTCTTCCCCTCCTTCTCGACCTCTGTATGGAGAAGGAGTCCTGCGGGGACATTCTCGACCTCGGAGAGCTTCTCCATCTCGGGAAGTGCCGGCAAATTCTCCTCCATCTTTCCCTTCACCCTCTGGATAGCCCTGGTCTCCATCGTCCCCAGAGACATCGTTACCATAAAGAATATCAGAAGCTGGAATATGATGTCAATCAGGGATGTCCACTCCATCTCGGGTAGAGGTTCTTCTACTCTCTTTGCCATTGGTTCCCCTGTCTAAGCCTTGTTGGTAATATCTATAAGTATGTTCTCCCAGCAGGAATATATCCAGTCAATCTTGCCGCGATAATAGTAATATATCAGCATAAACGGAATCCCGATAAGGAGCCCTGTAATCGTAGTGATAAGTGCAACCTGAATACCTTTCGCCAGCTGGGGGACAATCTTCGTCGTCTGAATATCGGGGTTTCTTTCAATCTGTTCCTGTATCTGCACAAAAGCCATCCTGATGCCGACCACCGTTCCGAATAGTCCGAGCATCGGCTCGACCGAACCGATAGCCCATAAGGCTGTGATGGACCAGCCTTTAAGAGCATCTATCTCCTTGACAGATGTGTTCTCCGTTGCCCTGTCGACCTCCTGCGATGTCCACCATTCGTTCGTATTGTTCCGAATATTCTCGAGTGCAGCGAGAAATATCCTTGTTATCGGGTACTCATCCACGCGCTTGGGATACTTCATTCCAGGGACACCGTTTTTGCAGACAGCAATCGCCTTATCGATATTGGGGAGTCCGGTATCGAGCCACATCTTCTTCTTTATGGTTTCTACCTCATCCCGGCTCGCTTTCAGGAAATCATCGGTAGACTTGAATTTATCCACATTTGTCCCCATAGATTCCAGAGCTGCTATCCAGTATTTGGCAACTTCCTTCATAAATATGTTCCCATTTTCACCAAGACCCGTCTTCCCTTCTCTGTCAGTAGGTAAAGCCCCATACCAGAAACTACTTTTGTTTGGTGGGAAGATATTTGCGAGACGGAGGCGCCACCAGGTTGTCGGTATAGCCACGAGAAGCCCGAATAGAGCCAGTATATACATAGGTATAAGTATCCGTGGACCGCCCATCTTGGTAAAGGCGACGAACCGCGAGAATATATTCTTTTTCCCTTTTTCTCCTGCTGCACCGATAGCCCTCTTTGCCACCCTTACATGGGCGGAATCGCTCCTCGAGGGAAGGGCAGCGTTCACAGGCTCGACTCGAATCCAGTAGTCCACATCAAAATCGAGTCCCGTCAGCATATAATTCATCTCCGCCGTCTCAGGGCTCTCCTTGACAAGCTGGCTGAGGGTAGAATCCGCGTAGACCCTGACCTTGTAAGTTAATGACTCATCCCTGAACTCTGTGGGAGATGTGTATTTTCCGCTCTTCTTGTGGAAAGAGCTCTTATAAAGGAGCCAGGTGACATTCAGGGTCAATTCCCCGCCTTCTTTGCCCTCCTTTATGTTGTCTATGTGCACGAGCAAGGAATCCGGCATTTTCTGTGCAAGAACTGGTTCTGCTCCGTTGAGCAAGAAAATCACCCCGACAAACGCCACGACCAGAAGCAAGAAGTTTCTCATCGTTTCTCCTTTTGTTTTTTTATATTCTGTTAGCCTTTTCCCTTAATCTGCTTGCCATATCAGGCATACCAAGCTCCTCAAAACAGGTAGCAGCACCCTCGAGAGCCAGCTTCAGGTTCTCGACCGAGAGGTCAGGATAGAGCAGATACAGCTTTATGTATTCCGCAAGGGCTTCTCTGGTAGCCTTCTCACCACCGAAGGAATGTTTGATATCTGCTATCATAAGCTGTGCGTCATCCGCTATGGTATTGTCCTTGAACTTCTTCGGAAACATCGGGTAGGAGAGCCGCTCAAGCTCCTCATCGTAGAAGCCCATCTGATACTCGGATGTAATCTCATTGAGGTATCCCAGAGCCTCTTCCTTGTCTTCATCGGAGCCGTCTTTGAGCATCTCTGCCATAATGAAAAGTGCGCAGGGACGCTCTATCACATTATCCTCGTCAGCTATTATCTTCTTGAATATTACCTTCGCAGAATCCAGCTTGCCGAGTTTGTAAAGTGTATGAGCCAGGTCGAACTGCAGTCTAACATCATACTGGACGCTATCACCGCCAACGAATATCAGGTCTTCGATGAGCTGGCGCGTTTCCGGGGTGCAACCTTTCTTGTGCATATAGCTTTCGGCATACATATAGTGAGTTTTCTGACTGAAGTAAAGCATTGCCTCAGGGATGGTGAGCAGCTCGTTCTTCCAGTTGTCGCCGAACTTTCCCTGGTAGGCTTGATTGAAGTAATAACAAGCATCAGAGAAGGATGGACTGGCAGAGAGCGGTGCTTCCAACCACTGGTATCGGAACGAGCAATATCCGAAGATGAGATTTGCCCTTGCTCCGGTTAGCCCATCCTTGTCGAGCAGCAACTCGAAGTCGGACAATCGCGTGCAGGGGTCAGAGACTGTGTCGAGCTCCGCAAAATACTCGGGCTCAGATCCCTTGATGGCAAAGGATACCCTTGCGTAATCGTTTCCAGCAGGGTTCATAAGACCGACAGCATAGTCGACTGTTGTCTGTTTCCCCTTGAGATCCAGTCCACCGAAACGGTCGAAGGCAAAACCGAGCCCGGTTGAGAGCTCATTCCCATCGTATCCTGCCCGGAGACGGAAAAACCTTGAGAACTTATACTCCGCACCGAACCGTGGGAATATCGAGCGCCCGGATATGATGTCGATATCGGATGTTAATCTTAACTTCTTGAATAAAAGATAGCTTAAGCCCGCTCTTATCCCCATAGGGATATTCTCTCCCTGAATCTCAGATGCCCCGAGGTTGAATATACCGAGAGCAAGTCGCACTCCTGATATATCCTTTGTGATAACTCCGAGGTCGACTCCTCCCCAGCCGGATGCAGACTCATTGTTCATATTCTCAAGCAGGAACTTTGTCGAGAGACCGACCCGTACCCGTTTGTGCCAGAGGTATCTGCCATATCCTGCGTATATCGCCTGTTTCATCAAGGAAAAGTCACCTGTGGGGAGATTATGCTCATCGCGCCCGTCAAAATTGCTCATCCCAAGGTTCGTGTATCCGAGAGCAAACACCCCCAGCTTCTTTGTCGGGTAGGCAAATGATGCGAAGTTGTAGCGTGAGTCGAGATAGAGCATCGAGTGCATAAAGGAGAACTCCCAGCGCTCGGTGGAGGCAAGTCCTGCGGGGTTCCAGACGAGGGCATCTCCACCCGAGGATATGCAGGAATATGCCCTACCCATACCGAGAGCTCTCGCTCCAACACCCCATCGGAGGAACTCGCCCGGCTGGCCAGCACTTCCCTCACTGCAATATCCCTGGGAAGACAAAACCAGTGTCGCCAGGAGTATCAGCGTCAGGAACTTCACAGATTTTATCATATCTATACCCCTTAGGTTTTTGTGGCTATTCTGTTCCCTTCCAGACAGCTATCTTGTGTCTGTAAATGTCGTTACCTATCTTAACAACACAGATATATCCGCCGTTGCCGACGACATCACCTTTATCATTTTTGCCGTCCCAGGTAATGTCGGTCAGACGCTCGGTCAGGTTTATCTCTTTTGACCAAACGAGGTTCCCGAAGGCATCGAAGAGCTTCACATCTGCCTTCTCTCCGGGAGAACCTGCTTTTATTCTTATTGTTGCTGTTCCAGTGTTCGGGTCGAACGGATTGGGGAAATTGGATACCTCCGCCTTCTCCACATCGATAATGATGTTGTCTGTCACAGTCCCGGATGAGTTCTCGGCTCTATCGAGCACACGAGCATATATCGTTCTCTCGTCTCCCGATGTTCCTCCGGATTCCGGGATGTATTTTTGCTCCTGGCAGGTATAATAGACCGTAGGGTCATCGAGTGTGAAAGGCAGTATCTGGCGGTTCACAGAGAAGTCCTCGCTCTCCGAGACAAGCAGTGCCGCAACCTCTCCCGGTGGGGTATCCGCTGCTTCTTCGATGACTATCTTCACGCGACAATCATCCGACCAGTTCTCGTCATCGGTTGTGGCGTCCATAACGCGAATTCTATCAACTGTCGGTGGAACCGTATCGAGAACTATTGTTGCACTATCTACTCCGCTCGGATAGATACCCTGCATTATCTGGCAATACACTGTCTTCGGCTCATTTACCGATGTGGAAAAGGTATATGTCGAATCGGAGTAGCTGAACGGCACCCATCTGACGCCTCTGAAGCGCCTATCCTCGCTTATCCTCATCGAGTCAGGGGCGGCATCGAGGTCGCTGAATATCACAACCCTTGCCGTCTGGTTGTTCGTGAACTCCGAATCGGTCGTATCAACCATATCGAAAAGAACGAAATTGTATGTGAGTGTCTCGGGGACAACCCACATCTTCAGCGTGTCGATATTCGATGGGTTCCCGGCAGAGTCGACGGCAAGCGCATAGATGTGGTATAATCTATCTGGTGTTATGAGGTCGTGCAGTCCGAACGGAACAGGAACTATCTCGCTTCCTGCCCAGGTTGAATCGGCACGAACGAGCACGGTATCGTGCAGTTCATCTGCCCAGAAATATACCCTCGATATGAAGCCAGGAGCAGGTCTGTCGAGCATACGAATATCAACGGTCAGTGGGTTAACCGTGACGATGGAATCGATGCTCTCACCATCCTGCGTGAAATCTATAACCGGTGGAAGCATATCGAGATTCATATCGGCAACGATAAGTGAGTTGAAGTCGAGATTGTTCCCCCAGTTGTCCGCTGAGTCTCTCGCTGCAATCCCAACAGGGCGGGATGCTTCGGTTGTATCGTATCTGAGAACGAGGTTTATCGTGTCGATTGCAGGGTCGTAGTCGAACGAGAGGGTATCACCACTCACGGCAAACTCCAGTTCCTGATACCATAGTGAATCCTCGATACTTCCCCAGAAGCGGAGCGAGTCGACACCGGAGAGGTTATCCTCGATATCGCCGAACACTGCCCAGATATAGGGCGAATTCGACCATAGAGAATCGGCAAAGAATATATCGGGGAAATGCTCAACGGTTGTCGTATCGACGCAGACAAATCCTGATACAAGCTCGGGTGCTGTTTTATCCAGCACAATACTTGCACTCTCGGGGGGCGACACCTCTCCGGAGACCGATTTCACCCAACCATATACAAGCTTCTCTCCCTCGGAGACATCAGAGAATGTGTATGTAGTCTCCCCATCCGCTGGGAACGGAATCCACCACTCGATTGTGTCTATATCCTCGACGAAGCTCTCGGAGAGATAATAATACCCGGGTGGGGGAGCGGAAGGTGGAATGTTGAAGCGAGCCTTTACAACATTGTTGTTGGCATAGATAGAATCCAGCACAGGTGAATCGTAATCGAACAGTGTGAACTCGAAGCGAGCGCCTCTCAGATAAACAATGGATGAGGAATCGAGCAGACTTATGTTCCCTGCTCTATCCTTCAGTGCGACATACACTATCTTTTCTCCTGATGTTTAAGCTCGCCGTCCTCACCGGACAGCTCAACGATGATGTCGGGTGAATCGGTGTAATCGTATGAGCCACTCGTTGCATCCTTCAACTGCACCGATATAATGGATGGGTCGTGGGTATCGAGTGTAATGATCGATGTAGCTCCCTCATCGAATGGGCTCGACCAGTTCCCCGCGGAGTCCTGTACCCAGCCCTGGACATACTTGGTTCCATCGCCTGCTGTCAGGTCGAAGTGAACGAATGGGGAATACTCTCCATCCTCCTCGGCAGACTCGCAGCGGAGTTTATACCAGTAAATTCCAGAGCCTTCAATATCTGTCGGGTCGTTGAAATATACCTTTATATGCTCATCGTTCGTCCAGCCGGCATCTGCAACCTCGGATGTGTCGGCGTATGAGAACTCGGTCGTTATATCCCTTGTCGATATGCTCGGAAGGCGGGGATTAGTCAGGTCGAGGAAGATACTCAGGCTGTCCCAGGCTGTCGGATGAAGCGGGTCGCCTGTATCGAGACCACAGATACTTATCCACCTATCACGATTGTCCGCCTCAGGATGCGATATCTCATACTCGAATACTATCGTTGTCTCGGGAAGGCTTATATACGGCAGGCGCACCCTCACCGTGTCGGCTGAGCGGTCATCGGTGATGAACATAGAATCGATGTCGTTCCCATATCTTATGGTAAGTTCCACGAGCACACTGTCGGTGAAACGACCTGTGGTGTCGGGACCATCTATATCCCGAATTCCCAGAAGAGCTATTTCCTTGTGGTCGGCAGGGTCATAATAGACAGAATCGACAACGATGTTGGACAGACTGCCTGCACTATCCTTCACAACACAGTAGACCTTGAGCCAGCTGTTTGGAGCTGAGGCATCATCGAAATCGAATGTCGCTGTGAGAGAGAAATCGAGCCAGGCATCTGCCGGAATCGAGCCGATAGAGGTCGAATCTTCGGTTAGATACATCTTGTAAGGTGCCCCAACGGTTCCATCGGGGACTATGTTGACGAGGTTTGCAGCGGTGAAAGCGGTTGTATCCGCCCCAAATGGGCTGGTAACGGAAACGGATAGCAATGCTGGTGGCTGGGTGTCGAGGTATATTGCCGAATGGTGAACATCGCTCACATTCCCTGCAGAATCCTTTATAGCCGTATAGGTATCCTTTAGCCCATCACCCTCGGGGAGTGTGTAGGGATAGTCCACATCCCCTATGTAGTCAAGTCGAGCTACATTCTCCGTGAGAGCCTCATCGGTCGCAATTATGACAGAATCTATACCGGAGGCGAAATACTCGCCGTTTATCGGGTCGGTGGGGTCAACAGGGTCAATATATATATCCTCGGTATTGGCATAGCCCGGCTCAGCCACCGCTTCTGTCCAGGATGGAGTGTCGGTCATATCGTGTGCTACGGCGTGCATCATCTCAGGGGCTCTCGTATCCACATAGAAAAATGCGTCATAATCGGCAATCAACTCAATATTCCCTGCTGAGTCCACAGCCATTGTGTATATATGATACTCTCCGTCTCCTCTCGGTGGGACGAAGCGCATCGAATCAGAAACCTCTGCCGCACCCTCGTAACGCTTGATATTATAAACTGTATCATCCTCGCCGTGGTAGCTATACACAAGCTTCAGCGTGTCGATGCCGGATGGAAGCGAACCGGTATCTGAGCCTCTATAATATATAGGAATGTCGATATCGGTATAGTATGGCAGGACAGAATCTGCTATGACAAAGGATGTCGGCTTCACCGTGTCAAATCGAGTCCATAGTTGAGCCTCATCGAGCTCGGAATCGGGCTCCCACTCATTGCCAAGTGAATCCGTGCCGGCGAGGAAAAACTCATAGTAAGTATCACCGGAAACATCCGCAGAGTTGAAGGCAATAAAGCCTTCAATAGGTGAAGTAACAGATGAAACATCGTATGTAGCGTAGTAGTTCCAGTCTTCTCCTGTGGTGAGACGGTAGTAAAGCTTGACGGTGGAAACACCGGAGCAGACGGCATCCTCAGCTGTAAAGTTTATAGTAAGGGATGCCCTGTTTGTCCATATCCAGATATCCTCTGGAGAAACCACCGGTGGTGTGTCATCCTGTGTGGAGCAGACAGTGTCCGACCAGGGGCTAAAGCCATATTCCTCGGTGCCTGTGACATATCTGTATCGGATGCGGTAGCAGTATTCGACGCCATCGCGGAGTGGGTCATCTGCCGATATTCCATCGAGCAGGTCAACTCCTACCTCGAAGCAGTTATCAGGGACCTCGGTGGCAGGTATGGGCCAGATGGAGAAGCCTGGGTCGGTTGAATCGGGGAATTCTCCGGTGGATGAGACCTGAAGCTCATAAGCACTTATCGTTGGATGTCCCTCAGGGAGTGTCCAGCAGATGGTGTTGGTTGTCCCCTCTGTGTAGTCGGGCTCAAGCAGAAGTGTCGGAGCAGCTTGAGCAAAGACCGACACACTAACTGCCAGAACAATAAGCATAACCAACGGTATTTCTCTTGTTATCTTCATTCTGCCCCTCTTTATTTATTTGATAAGTACCATTTTCTTGGTTTCACGAAAATCGTCGGCTATCACTCTGTAAAGATAGAC
>NATO01000128.1 GCA_002085385.1 candidate division Zixibacteria bacterium 4484_93 | reverse complement strand
CTCCCTGTGTCTTATCGTGTCTAAGGGCATAAGTGATGCCGCCCTTGTTGCCGGGTAGATGGTGGATAAAAGCGATAGCAGGATGGAGCCTGCTGATATGGCAATAAAGTCGGGCAACCTCATATCCACAGGGAGAGCAGAGATTGAATACACCTCCGGCGGTAGCGAGATGATGTGGTAGCGCATCTGCAGGAGGCAGACAACAAGCCCTATGATGACGCCTGCTGCTGTTCCTGTTATGCCGACCCGCAGTCCCTGATAGACGAATATCCTGTGGATGCTCTTCTTTGTCGCTCCGATGGCTTTCAGGATGCCTATCTCCTCTGTCTTCTCCATTGCCACCATAATGAGTGTCGATATGATGTTGAACGCTGCCACAAGAACAATCAGGCTCAGGATAAGGAACATACCCCATTTCTCGATTGTTATCCAGGCAAAGAGGTTCTTGTTCATATCTATCCAGGATGTGGCGTAAAACAGGTATCCGAGTTTCCCGGAGAGCTCCTTTGCCATCTTCTTTGCCTGATTGAAGTTTGTTATCCGCACCTCTATTCCCGTTATCGTTCTCCCCATTCCGTAAATGTTCTGTGCGGATTTTAGATGCACGAGTGCCAGTGCTGCATCGAAATCATACATACCTGTCTCGAATACCCCTGTAACAAGGAATTTTCTTACCCTCGGTCTGTGAAAGATGGAGGTGAGTTTCGAGTTGCTTTTCAGAGTGTATAGCCTGACCGTGTCCCCCGGGATGACGCCGAGCTTGTCTGCGAGATAGTTTCCGAGGACGATTGCCTCCGTCTCCGATGAGTCCGGGTCGGGGAGGTAAAATTCTCCCGATATGATGTTTTTATCGAACCGTGTGACATCCTGCTCGAGCTCCGGGAGGATACCCCTCAGCATAATTCCATCCTCACCTCCTGCGCCTGATATTGCAGCATTTCCCTGAACGAAGGGAGCGGATGAGACAACCTTCGGAATGCTGTCTATCCTGTTTATGATGCTACTCCAGTCCTCGAGCATCTCCGGCTTGAACGAATAGACATTTATATGCGATGTTATCCCTATTATCCGTGAGCGGACCTCGGATTCCAGCCCGTTCATAACGGACAGGACAATGACGAGTGCGGCGACACCAACGGCTATTCCGCCCATAGCGAAGAGTGCCACCGTGGAGATAAAATGTGCCCTCGTTCGGACACGGAAAAACCTTCTGGCAACAAAATGCTCAAATCTCATAGAAAATAGTTGCAAAAAGTGAAAAAATTTCTATGTTTTAGTTTGGGCGGGGAGTTTAATAAAATTCCTCCAACACCCAGATAATGAAGGTGGCCCCTTCGGATTGCGGATTACCCAAGATATCTGAAGCGACCGTAATTCCTTTACCGTTCTGTCTGGGAGGAATTCAGTTGCTCTCCGCCTTCTTCTTTTCTGGCACAAGTCTGAGCGATGCCCTTATCTTTTCTGCTATCTCCTCTCTCATCTGCGGGTGTTCCTTCAGGAATATTCTTGCGTTCTCATACCCCTGACCGAGTCGAGTGTCTCCGTATGAGTACCAGGTTCCGCTCTTGTTGATTATGCCGATATCCGAGCCGAGGCTCAAAAGCTCACCCTCGCGCGATATCCCTTCACCATAGATTATATCGAACTTTGCTGTCCTGAATGGTGGGGCGAGCTTGTTCTTGACCACCTTTGCAATTATTGCTATTCCTGTTGGTGAATCGGATGTGCCTATGTTTCCCGCTTTTTTCACCTCTATTCTGATGGAGGAGTAGAATTTGAGTGCCGTTCCGCCGGATGTAGTGCGCGGGTTGCCATACATAACCCCTATCTTCATACGGGTCTGGTTGATGAAAACAACCGATGTGTTCGACTTCGAGATGGCTCCTGACAGCTTTCTTAGTGCCTTCGACATAAGGCGTGCCTGCAGTCCGACGGATGTGTCAGACATAGTTCCTTCTATCTCCTGACGGGGGACGAGTGCTGCCACAGAATCCACAACGACAACATCGACAGCAGCACTTCTCGTAAGAGCCTCTGCTATCTCTAACGCCTGCTCGCCGTAGTCCGGCTGGGAGATAAGCAGGTTATCGGTATCGACACCAAGGGCACGGGCATACTTCGGGTCGAGTGCATGTTCTGCATCTACAAAAGCTGCTATGCCGCCTATCTTCTGTGCCTCGGCTATTATGTGGAGTGCGAGTGTAGTCTTTCCGGAGGATTCCTGCCCGTATATCTCCGTTACTCGCCCCCTCGGGATACCGCCTATACCCAGTGCAGAGTCGAGAGCGAGCGAGCCTGTGGGGATAACCCCTATTTCGCCTCTCTCACCTTTTGCGCCGAGTCGCATAATCGACCCCTTGCCGAACTGCTTCTCTATCTGAGCAAGAGCAAGCTCCAGAGACCTCTTCTTCTTTTCTCCGTTGCTTTCCTTCATTGTTTCCCCCTTACAACTTCTTCGTGAAAAGCGCTGTATGGATTGCACCTTCCCGTGTTAGTTGGCTTCTGAATACCGCAAATCCGTCGACTGTAAATCTATCCAAAAAATCGACTTTTTCAAGGACATTCGCAATTCTCTCGCCGTTCCTTGTGTGTCTTACCCTGCCGAGTGTCAGATGCGGTGAGAATGGATGGTCTCTCTTTGGTAGACCAAGTGAACGAACGAGTTGCTCAATTTTTGTGGATAAAATCTTCAGTTCATCTTTTGTCTCCATACCGACCCAGATGACCCTGGGCTATGAATGCCCTGACAAGTTCCTTTTCTTTCATATCTCCTCGGAGCCGTCTAAAAATTTGTAGTGTCCCCATCTTCCTGTCAGATATACCCAGAGAATGTTCAGGGCAGCCTGTGTTGTCTTCAGTCGGAAGATGTTCCTCTCCGACGGAATGAAGTATCTTCGGACGAAGCCTCCCTTTTTCGTTGCAAAACCGATATAGACAAGCCCGACCGGTTTTTCTTTTGTTCCGCCTGTTGGTCCTGCAATGCCTGTTGTGGATAGAGCGAAATCGCAGTTGTGTATCTTTCGTGCGCCCTCTGCCATCTCTGCTGCCGTTTCGGGCGATACTGCTCCGAATTTACGGAGTGTCTCCTCGCGCACTCCGAGCAGTTTCTTCTTTGCCTCGTTTGAATACGACACAATGCCTGAGAGGAAATAGTCCGAGCTGCCCGGAACGGAGACTATTCGGGATGCAAGCATACCCCCGGAGCAGGATTCTGCAACAGATAAGCTCTGACCGCGAGCTCGCAGAATCTCCCCTATAACCTGCTCGAGCTTCTTTTCACTATTTGCAACGATATAATCCGAAAGGAGTTCCCTGACTATTGTGGCTGTTTCCTTCGGCACATAGAGATTAACCCCGGTGTATGATGGATAGAACCTTATCCGCATCAGACTATCCCTCGATAGCTTTTTCTCAAGCGTCGCAAGTATCTGAGATTCCGGTATCTGTGCTGTGGAGAAGAGCTCAAACCGCTCGGGCAATTCCCCTGTGTCTGAGAGTTCCGGAATGATAAACCGCTTCAGCATTGCCTCCATCTCGGAGGGGAATCCGGGAATGGCAAATATCCTTTTGCTGTCCTTCTTGATAAAAAGACCAGGTGCCGTTCCTATGCTGTTTGGAATTGGTATAGCAGATTCTGGCAGATATGCCTGACGGATGTTGTTCTCCGGCATAACGAGCCTCCGTGAATCGAAATGCTCCTTCATCCTGTTGAGAACATCCTCGTGGAATACAAGTTTTTCTCCGAGAAACTCAGCTATTGCCTCCACCGTCACATCATCGGGGGTCGGTCCCAAGCCACCGGTTATGATAATGGTATCTGCCATTCTTCTGGCAAAGCAGATTGCCTCCATAATTGCTCTCTTTTCGTCAGGGACGGAGAGTTTTCCTGTGGTCTCGATGCCGATGGCAGCCAAACTCTTCGATATGAGGTTCGAGTTTGTGTCGACCGTTCTGCCGGAGAGTAGCTCGTTCCCGACCGATATGATAAACAGATTCATACAAGCTTTCCCCTCAGGAGGATTATCCCCCAGGTCAGGAGGTTGGTATATATTCCAGCAGCAACATCATCGAGGACGACATCTGCTCCACCGTGTGCCCTTTTGTTGAAGAAATTTGCAGGTGGAGGCTTGACGATATCTAACAGCCTGAACATAAGGAAATTCACGAGGAAGACCCATTCGATTTTCGGCATAAGGGCGGTTGCAAACCCCGCTCCTGCCATCTCGTCTATAACTATCTTTCTGGAGTCCTTTTCCCAGACCCTCTCGGCGACATCGGAGATATAGATTGCGAGCAGAGTGAAGGCGATGAGTGCTACAGGATAGATAAAATTTCTTGTTGGGATAAAAAAGAGGATGATGTAGGCGAGAAGCGAGCCAGCAGTTCCCGGTGCGATAGGTGAGTATCCCGTTCCAAAGCCCGATGCAAGGATTTTCAAGTGGGGCTACTCCTCAAACTGCAGTTTTCTCTCGAACTCTGTCGGGACGGATGCATTCTCCATTGCAGCCTGATAGGAGATATACCCTTTTCGGTAGAGATCCAGCACTGCCTGGTCGAATGTTTGCATACCGTATTCCGAGTGCCCTCGCTCCATATAGCTGGGTATCTCCTTGAACCGCTCGGGCGTGATAATACAGGAGCGTATTGTCGGTGTGGATACGAGCACCTCGGCTGCAAGCACCCTTCCTGCTCTATCCTTCCTCTTTATGAGCCTTTGCCCTATCACACCCTTCAGGTTCGCTGCAATCTGGACAAGTATCTGTTCTGCACTCTCCGGTGGGAAGTATCCGACGATACCGTTTATCGTCTCGACGGCGTTCGTCGTGTGGAATGTGGAAAACACCAGATGCCCTGTCTCGGCGGCGTGGAGGGCGGTCTCTATTGTTTCTCTGTCCCGCATCTCGCCTATCATAATCACATCCGGGTCCTGGCGGAGGGCGGAGCGGAGCGCCGAGACGAAGGTGGTCGTATCAAGCCCGACCTCCCGCTCCTCGATATGGCTCTTTATGTCCTTGTGGATGAACTCGACCGGGTCCTCGATGGTTATTATATGTGCCCGCTTGTGCATATTGATGTAGTTTATCATCGCCGCAAGCGTCGTTGTCTTGCCACTTCCTGTGACGCCTGTCACGAGCACGAGCCCCCTCGGCTCCATAGCGAGTTTCTTGACAACCTCGGGAATGTTCAGTGCCTCGAACGGGGGAATCTTCAGAGGAATGTATCTCATAGCGATGGAGAAATTTCCTCGCTGTCTGTAAATATTTACACGGAAGCGCGCAACATTCGGTATCGTGTATGTAGTGTCCACCTCGAAGAAGGAGGAGAATCGCCTCTTCGGGGACTTACTCATAAAGGTGAAGGCGAGCGCAGATGTATCCCTTGCAGAAAGCGGTTTCCCCTTGACAGCGATAAGGTCCCCATACATCCGCAGAAGTGGGGGACTACCTACCTTAAAATGTATATCCGATGCCCCCTTCTTAACGACGAAGGTCAGGAAATCATTTAGGTTCACAGATACTCTCCTATAATTAATATATTAAAAAAGAATTTCTCTTTGTCAATAACTTTAATCTTATAGTAATCTTATAGGCGCTACCTCCTATCTTTTGGTGGAAGCCCGACATAGAAGAGGTTCCAGATGGAAAGCAATATCCCGAATGCGAGCCCGACAAAGCGGAACACAAGCCCGGTGTCGAGGAACTTGTCGAGGAATAACCCGCCGAAGAACCCACCAAATATCAGGATTGCTAAGGTGAAACCGAGTGAGCCAATCCTCCCAAAGATGGATATTAT
>NATO01000040.1 GCA_002085385.1 candidate division Zixibacteria bacterium 4484_93 | reverse complement strand
CCCGATGCCTGCGAACCTATGTGGGATGCTGTCGAGGATGCGGGGAGAGAATTCGATATAAAGCCCGTTGGTCTCGGAGCGAGGGACTCCCTTCGACTTGAGATGAAATATTGCCTCTATGGCAACGATATAGACAAGACGACAAACCCAATCGAGGCGGGGCTTGGCTGGATTGTGAAGGTTCACAAGGGGGATTTTGTTGGCAGGGATGCTATAATGAGGGTAAAGGAGGAGGGAACCAAGAGGAAACTTACCTCGTTTGTCCTGAGGGATAGGGCATTCCCGCGCCAGCACTATCCGATAAAGAAAAATGGAGAGAAGATAGGGGAGGTAACAAGCGGGGTATTCTCTCCTTCTCTTGAGAAGGGGATAGCTCTCGGTTACATCCCGAGGGAATATGCGAAGATAGGTGAGATGGTGTATATCGAGGTAAGGGGGAGAGACTACCCTGCCGAGATTATAAAACCGCCGTTCTGGAAGAAAGGCTCCCATAAGTAAGGATACAAAAAGTTGTTGCAAAATATGAAAATGGTTGTATATTGAAATTTTTGAGCTTGAAGGAGGTCAGATAAGATGAAAAAGGGAATACATCCAAAGTATTATGAGGCAACGGTTACCTGTGCCTGTGGGAATAGCTGGAAGGTCGGCTCAACGAAGAAAACACTTCATGTCGAGGTTTGCTACAAGTGTCATCCGTTCTTCACTGGTCAGCAGAAGATAGTTGATACAGGTGGCAGGGTGGAGCGTTTCAAGAAGAGATACGGGCTAAAATAATGGCAAATAGTGGGGGCTGTTTTTTTGACAGGCTCACAGAGTTTAGTGAGAGGGGAGTGACCCCGCTTGTTGTCGGTATAGACCCGAGACTCGACAGAATGCCAGAAGCTTTTCTGCACACCTCGGACCCATTATATTGCTTCTCAAAAGCGGTTATTGATGGGACAGTTGGTCTCGTTCCCGGATACAAGATAAATATCGCCTTCTTTGAGCGGCTCGGTTATGAGGGATTCGCTTCCCTGAAGCGGGTGCTCGATTATATCCCGAGTGATATGTATGTTATACTCGATGCCAAGCGAGGGGACATCGGCTCGACGAGTTGTGCCTATGCGGAGGCGATATTTGACTACTTCGGTGCCGACGCCACCACAGTCAATCCGTATTTCGGCGAGGATTCGCTCGTTCCATTCTTTGAATACCGGGATAGAGGGGTATTCGTTCTCTGTCTCACCTCCAATCCCGGTGCATTGGATTTCCAGCACTTTTCTGTGGATAAGAAGACTCTCTATCTTGAGGTGGCACGGAAGGTTTCTTCCTGGAACGAGAAATATGGCAATATCGGGCTTGTTGTTGGCGCAACGCATCCAGATGAGTTATCTATTCTCCGTAAAGAGGTCCCTGAGCTTGTCTTTCTGACCCCTGGTATTGGAGCTCAGGATGGTGACCTGAAGGTTGCCATTCAATATGGCAGGACGAGGAGTGGTATCTTGCCGGTTATCCCTGTTTCCCGTGCGATAATCTATCCTGAGGGAAGGGCGGAATACAGCAATCTTGTGCGGGAGCGAACACTGTTTTATATCGAGAAGATAGATGAACAAATTGCACTTCTGGATACCTGATGGCAAAGAAGAAAAAGAAGAAAAAAAGCAAGTTCCGTGAGTGGGTGGAGACAATTGTCTCCGCACTTATTATTGCTCTTATTCTCCGTGCTTTCCTTATACAGGCATATAGGATTCCCACCGGCTCTATGGAGGATACATTGCTCATCGGAGATTTCCTTCTGGGTGAGAAGATAACATATCGCCTTCGAGAGCCACATCCCGGTGATATTGTCATATTCAAGTATCCGTTGAACCCGAGGAAGGATTATGTAAAGAGGTGCGTTGCTGTTGGTGGGCAGACAGTTTTTGTCCGCGACAAGGTGCTTTTTGTCGATGGTGTTCCGTTCCCAGACCCACCGGGCGCAAAGTATATCGACCCGGAGGTCCTCCCATCCTCTGTTTCCAATCGGGATAACTTTGGTCCCTATACAGTTCCACCTGGTTACTTCTTTATGATGGGAGACAACAGGGACAACAGTGCCGATTCCCGCTTCTGGGGACCGCTGGCTAAAAAGTTTATCCGTGCCAAGCCGCTCATAATCTATTTCTCCTGGAGTCCTGACCCGAATGCTCCGAGCCTCAATCCACCGTATATCATAGATTTCATCAGGCTCTTCTTCTATGATCTGTTTCACTTCCCGATGAGGGTTCGCTGGAAGAGGCTTGGCCGGCTCATCAAGTAGTATGCCGCTTGGAGTCTACATTCATATCCCGTTCTGTCTGAAGAGGTGCCCATACTGTTCATTCTTCTCTGTGGCGAGTCTGGACAGGACTCTTTTCACTCGCTATCGTGATGCCCTCATCTATGAGATAGAACATTTTCCGACTTCTGTTGAGATTGACACAATCTATTTCGGCGGTGGGACACCTTCTATCTTCCCTGTTGAGTTTCTGTCGGATATACTTTCTGCCGTTTCAACTCGCTTCAAGCTTCTCCCTGGGGCTGAAATAACGCTTGAGGCAAACCCTCATACCCTCGATGAGCGGTCGCTTAGGTTGCTTCTTTCTTCTGGCTTCAACAGGATAAGCATCGGGGCTCAGTCCTTTTCTGACAGAGTTCTTTCCCTCCTTGGCAGGGTGCATTCCGCCGATGAGGCAGAGGAGAGTTTCCTTATGGCAAGGGAGGCGGGTTTCGATAATATCTCGCTCGACATAATCTATGGGATACAAGCACAGACAACAGATGAGCTCCTCCTGACACTGGATAAGCTTGTTTCCCTCTCGCCTGAGCACATCTCGACATACGCATTAACACTTGAGGATGGTTGTGTGAGTGGTCTTTGCCCTGCCTCTTCCGAGAAGAGCTGTGGTATGTATCACCGGATAGTTCGGTGTCTCGTGGATGCAGGGTATTCCCACTATGAGGTATCGAACTTTGCGAGGGAAGGGTTTTTCTCGAGACACAATCTCAAATACTGGAATCAGGAGGAGTATATCGGTTTTGGTGCCTCGGCAAGCTCATATTTCTCCGGCAGGCGCTGGAGAAACTCTGCCAGTATCGAAAACTACATTGCTGGATGCCCACCAGTTGTGGATATCCTCTCAAAAGAGAAGATAAAGGATGAGTTTTTTCTACTACGCTTGAGGAAAACGGATGGCTTTTCAACGAATGAGTTCGAGCAGTTTTTCGGGGAGGATATAGCAGATTTCCTCGCAATTCCAAGGATACAGGAACTTGCCGGTTCTGGATATCTTGCCTTTGAGGATGGAAGGCTGTTCATCCCGGGTGAGCATTTATTCGTCTCCGATGAGATAATCGTCGAGGTTGCGTCCTCTTTTTTCCCTTGACTTGAAGACTATTGGAGGATATAATACTATTTTGTAGATTTATATAAAAGAGGAGAGATAGGAGATGAAGAGGTTTCTGATTTTGTCGTTGTTGCTTTTCTGGGTTTCCGTGCCTTTTGCACAGGAGCAGGTAATGGTTGGAGCCCGTCCACTCGGGATGGGTAGTGCCTTTGTTGCCACATCCGATGATGCCAACTCCGTTCTGTGGAACCCTGCGGGGATGAGCTTTTTCCGCACCCGTGAGATGACGCTTATGTATTCCCGCCTCTTCTGGGGAATTGACAGGGACAATATCGGGCAGGGTTTTTTGGGCTATTCCCATAATCTCGACAAACTGGGGGCATTTGGCATCTCGGTGGTGGTGTTCGATTCCGAACGGTTCCGGAATATGCGGTTCGGGCTCGGATGGTCGCATAAACTGTTTGGCTCTTCTCCCGCAGATGGTTTGTCGGTTGGTTTCACAGGGAAGCTCTTTATGGATAACTATCGCACGGAGAACTTCGAGGCGGATATGTCTGACCCTCTTCTTGCGAAGGCTTCAAAGGATGTTGTTGCTCCGTCGCTCGATGTCGGGCTGATTTACAGAACGCATAAAGGCTTGTCCCTCGGTATATTCGGTCGAGACCTGCTTGAGCCTGATATGTCTATCGAATCCGACGGTTCGTCGAAGGTCCCTATGGGAATTTATGGCGGGGGTGCCTATCGCTTTCGGGACAACATAACCTGTGAGCTTGACATCGGGATGCTGCTTGACCCCAACCGAAACACGACCGAGTTGAAATACAGTCTGGGTGCCGAGTATTGGCTTCCTGGCAGACAGATAGCATTCCGTGGAGGGGTAAAGAATATAGATGAGGCGACAGTAGGTATGGGTTATCGGATGAGGAAGAAGCTCGACCTTCAGATGGATTATGCTATGCTTTTTCCTCTGAGTGATGTTGGCAGGGCGGGAGCGACGAGCCACAAGATTTCAGTTGTATGGCGCAGACCGCCTCCACCAAAATACTTCGCCGACCTCACTGTCCGGGATTCTGACCTATCGTTCTCGACCGAGCACTCGATACTGGATGAGAAAACACTGCTTTCCGCTAAGATTGAGAACATCGGAGACAAGAAAGCAAAAGGTTTCTTTGTCTCACTTTTTGTCTCCCTGAATGGTGGGGACTTTAAGATGTTCGGTACCCCATTGAGGATAAAGCGTCTCGGTCCGGGTGAGTCCAAGGAACTTATCTGGGAGTGGGTTCCGGTGGAGCCCGGAGAATACTCATTCTTTGTCAATGTGGATGATGATGGCTCAAGCTTCCCTGAGCTGGTGGGCACAGTTGATGAACTGGATGAGAATAACAACACAGCAAAAACATCCCGGGTGGTTTTGAAGCGTCCTGAGGGGAAGATAGAGATAGAGCCGAATCTGCTCACGCTTGTCAAGACCACAACGGTTGTCGAGGAGCGTCCGATGGTGCCTGTCTTTTTCTTCCCGAGGCACTCGGATAAAGTCGATGCTCGTTTCGAGGAGATGGCGAGGGTTATACGCTATCGGCTAAAGAACAATCCGGACATAAGAATCAGGCTTAGAGGTTATTATAACCCGCTCAACGATGAGCTCTATGACTATAATTCCGGTAAGGAGCTTGCCATTCGCAGGGCAGAGGCAGCAAAGGATTTCCTTACGAGGGAATATCCGGATATTGCCGGCAGGATAGAGGTTGTTCGGGATGGCTACAACTTTGCTCGTTTCTGGGCATCGGACTCCACGGGTGCCGATAAAACCACCGACCAGCTTCTTGTGGATGCCGAGAACCGCCGCGTGGAGATTGAGGTTGTTACTCCGAACCTCCCTGAAATAAAAGCAGGTTTTATCCCCGGCTCCTCATCAATCAGGGGGTTGGAGATATCAGGTTCCGATATCTCCCGTCTGCAGGGGTTCCTCAATAGAAACCCTGAACTTATCGTTCTCTGTGAGGGTGGGCTTGGTAAAGGTGAAAAGGGCGAGCATCTCGCTTTCACTCGTGCCGTTGCCTTGAAGGACACTCTTACGAAACTCATCGGTGAGCAGTATTCTGAGCGGGTTTTTCTCGGCACAGCGGATACGGTTGGCAATACCCCATACGGTGTTATTGCTCTCGTCGGGGAAGGGCTCATTTACCGTCCTGTTGAGGGAGGGCTTGTCTCCACGAGCACGGATGTTGATAATCCGTTCACCGATGTGTATGTGGAGTGTGATGCGCCTGCCGGTGTCCGTCGGCACAGGATAGAGGTCAGGGAGCGGGGAACCGATTCGGTCTTTACCATCTTGAGGGAGGGAGATGGTCCACCGCCGAAGGTTATCCGCTGGGACTGGGCAAACGAGGATGGGAATCTAATAGACCCGCACAAAGAATATTATCTCTATACTTTCCTCGAGGATAGCCTTGGTCAGACGACAAACTTTGTCTCCGATAGTATTACCACAGAGATAGTCGAGCGAGAGAAGGCAGTTGAGGAACTGATTATTGTCCAGTTTAACTTTGACACAGCCGCCGCTACTAACCGTTTCCAGGAAGCTCGACTTGAACATATAGCAAGAAAACTCATCTCAAAGGCAACTGCTCCTCACAGGGAGATAATGGCAACTGTCCATGGGCACACCGATACAATCGGGCTTACCTTTCGCAACAACGAACTCTCACTTATGCGAGCAAAGGTGGAGGAAGCTAAACTTAGAGAGTATCTTATGTATCTTCTGGGCTTCTCATCGAGGGGTGAGCTTTCCAGATGGCTCTGGCGTCATCGGGTCAGGCTTACCTATGAGGGCAGACGAGATAGTGAGCCTTTTGTTGTCAATATGTGGCGGAACGGGAAGCTTGAGAAGGTAAAGCTCGGTAATGACCTTCTCCCTGAGGGGCGAGCGGTGAACCGCCGGGTTATGATAACAATCGAGACAGTAACTGAATACCGGAAACAGGGGGAACAGCAACCATAGTCTTATCTTTGGAAAAGGATAGAATATGAAAAGAATTGCTTTGTCACTGATATTTGTTCTGGCTCTGGCGTCGTGTGGGTATTCGGAGTTTGTCTCTATAGAGAACGATGGTGTAAAAGCAATGGTTGAAAGCACGACCGGTCATTTCTCTATTGGCACCCCGGATGGAATACCTGCCCTCGATGGTTTCCCTGATACCGTATCCTCACACTTCAATGTCTATATCGATGGGGAGATATACAGCAACGAGCCGGGTCTTGGAACGGCTCTGCCGCTGATGGAGGCAGCGCAGGTCAATGAGGGAAGATACATAAGCATCCAGTGGCTTCTCGGTGAGGTGCGTATCTGGGAGAAGCTATATCTCCTGCCGGAGGATTCGCTCGACAAGTTCATCTACATTGAGTATCTTATATATAATGGCTCTACCGATACCCACTCTGTCGGGCTGCTCCAGTATATGGATATAAAGGTGGGCGATAGTGATGCCCCATACACATTTGCTCCGCCATCGGCGGTAATCGACAATGAGACCCAGTACACCTACTCGGCAATTCCTGCTTACTGGACGGCTTATGAGTTCCCACCACCTTACGCGGATACGACGGCAACCGCTCAAGGGATACTTTTTGGTATCGATTATCGCTTCCCGGACAGGATAATATTTGGACCGGCAGAAACTTACAGGGATGTTGTCTGGGTCTACTATCCATCAGGCCTCGGTTTTGGTGGAGATATGGCAACCCTTACCTGGTGGAGTGATTACCCACTTGAACCTTATGCAATCAGGTTTATGGGTAACTACTACGGCATTGGCTATCCACAGGTAGAGGTGGATGAGGTATCCTCTTCGCCAGAGGATATAACACTCGGTGAGGCATATCCTAACCCGTTCAATATGGAGACAACCATTCCATTTTCCATCTCGGAGGGGATGGATGTTACCCTCGATGTTTTCAATCTCAGGGGGGAGAAGGTTGCAAATGTTGCATCAGGATATTATGAGGCAGGCTCTTACAGGGTAAAATTCTCCGGTGATTTCCCCTCAGGAATATATATCTATCGCTTGAATGCGGGAAACAAAAACCTCTCAGGGAAACTAATCCTGCTTAAGTAATATGGCACTAACAGGCATAATAAAGAAGCTATTTGGCACTGCGAGCCAGCGCCAGATTAAACGAATTCTACCTATCGTAGATGAGATAAACAGGCTGTATGAAGAATATCATTCCCTTACCGATGATGAATTGAGGGCAAAGACCGATGAGTTCCGCACAAGGATTAAGGAGAGAACGCAAGGTATTGAGGAGGAGGTATCCGAGCTTGCAATTCGGTTGAAGGAGGATATATCTCCTGCCGAGCGGGAACATCTGTCTGATGAGAAGAAGCGTCTTGAGGACGAGCTCTTCAAGGCAGAGCAAGAGGTTTTAGATGAGTTGCTCCCTGAGGCTTACGCTGTTGTGAAGGAAGCCTGTCGTCGCCTTGTTGGGACGGAATATGAGGTAACTGGCCACAAGGTCACCTGGAATATGATTCCTTTCGATGTTCAGCTGATAGGGGCAATTGTTCTTCATCAAGGGAAGATAGCCGAGATGGCAACGGGAGAGGGGAAAACACTCGTTGCAACGATGCCACTGTATCTCAACGCCCTTGTCGGGAAGGGTGCTCATCTTGTTACCGTCAACGACTATCTTGCCAGACGTGATGCCGAATGGATGGGAATTGTATATAACTTCCTCGGACTGACTGTCGGATGCATTCAGAGCGATATGGACCCCGCGGAGAGGAAGAAGGAGTATGATGCCGATATAACTTACGGGACAAACAATGAGTTCGGGTTTGATTACCTCAGGGACAATATGAAGGTCAGATTTGAGGACCTGGTGCAGCGTGGGCATTACTATGCTATAGTGGATGAGGTCGATTCTGTCCTGATAGATGAGGCAAGGACGCCGCTTATCATATCGGGACCTGTTTCCTCATCATCGATGGCGGAGACACTTCACATCTGGAAGTCGCGGGTCGAGCGGTTATATCATCAGCAGATGATACTTGTGAACAGGAACCTTGCCGATGGAGAGCGTTTATTATCCGACGATGAGGAGAAGGCGGCGAGGCTTTTGCTACTCGCCAAGAGAGGTCTGCCGAAGAACAAGAAACTGCTCAAGCTCAAGCAGGATGGGAAGATTGTCAGGATGATGGAATCGCTGGAACTCGCTCTTATGAGGGACAAAAAACTTGCTGACCTCGATGAGGAGCTCTACTTTGCCGTCGATGAGCGCGAAAATAGCATAAATCTTACCGAAAAGGGAAGACAATTCCTATCTCCCGAGCATCCGGAGATTTTTGTCATACCAGATTTGACCGATGAGATTGCCAGGATAGAAAGCGATGCGAGCCTGACCGATGAGGAGAGGAACAAGCGTGTGGATAAGGCTTATAAGCTCTTCGCCGAGCGCTCCGATACAAACCATGCGATAAGCCAGCTTCTGAAGGCGTATGTCCTGTTCGAGCGCGATGTTGACTATGTCGTTATGAACGGTAAGGTAATAATTGTCGATGAGTTCACCGGCCGCCTTATGCCCGGCAGAAGATACTCCGAGGGGCTGCATTCCTGCTTGGAGGCGAAGGAGGGTGTGAGGATAGAAAAGGAGACACAGACACTTGCAACTATCACGCTTCAGAACTATTTCAGGATGTATCGTAAGCTCGCTGGTATGACAGGCACCGCAGAGACGGAAGCGGAGGAGTTCTGGCAGATATATAAGCTCGATACCGTCGTTATCCCCACGAATAAGCCTGTCAGGAGGCCTGATTACCCGGACAAGATATATCGGACAAAGCGTGAGAAATACAACGCTGTCATTCGTGAGATAGAACGGCTTCACAAAAAGGGTATCCCTGTTCTTGTTGGCACAATCTCTGTCGAGGTTTCTGAAACACTTTCCCGTATGCTCAAGCGTGCGAACATCACACACAATGTCCTCAATGCGAAGAACCATGCGAGAGAGGCGGAGGTTGTTGCCCTTGCTGGTCAGGCGGGGGCGGTAACCATTGCAACGAATATGGCAGGCAGAGGAACGGATATCAAG
>NATO01000039.1 GCA_002085385.1 candidate division Zixibacteria bacterium 4484_93 | reverse complement strand
GAAAGTAGCACAGGGGACAACGATTGGCAGATATCCGGCGATGGCACTGCTCCCGATACAGTCTACAACCTCAATGATTATGTCGGCATCGGAACGGCAAGCCCATCATACAAACTCCATATAAGAGGCGGTCCCGAAACAGCGATATGTGCGTCATCCACGGGAGATGATGCAATTATGGCAAACACAACATCGTCGGGAAATGCTGCTGTGTATGCATACACCTATACAAGCGGGGCTTATGGCGTTCATGGAATTAGCAGTTCCGACAATGGCTATGGTGTTTACGGCTATTCGGGTTCATCAACGGGGACACAGCGCGGCGTTTATGGCGAAGCTGTTTCAACCACAACGGGCACACCTTATGGCGTTTATGGCTATGCGCATGGGAACAGTGGCTACAGCAACGCCGCTTACGGCGTCTTTGGTTCTGCCTTTGGAACCGATTACAATTACGGTGTCTATGGAGCCGCCTCTGGAACCCATTACAATTACGGTGTCTATGGAACCGCATCTGGCGGGACAAATAATTGGGCAGGGTACTTTGTCGGAAATGGCTATTTCAGCGGTAATGTCGGCATCGGGACAACCAGCCCATCAAGTAAGCTTGATGTCAACGGCACCATCCGTGCAGACCATTATAGGGATAGCGGAGGCGGAGACCTTATCCGTTCAAGCGATGGTTCGATTACAGTCACCGAAGATGCCGATGGCTCATGGAACTTGATGGGTGCCGGTGGTGGTGTCGGCGGCAGCGGAGCAGCAACTCAGGTTGCTTTCTGGGACGGAACAAGCTCGATTACAGGCACCAATGAGTTGTATTGGGACAACACCGATAAAGAGCTTGAAATCTACAACGGCACAAACGAGATCACGCTCGACCCTGGCAACGGTTCCATCCACTTCGCTCACGGAGCAGCACCGAACGAGGGAGATCTCATAATGAGCGGCTCATCCGATGCACTGTGGATAAGTGGGGCAGATTTCGGCATCGGAACGGCAGACCCATCATATAAGCTCGAGGTCGCAGGTGATGCAGGCTTCGACGCCCATCTCTATCACAACGATGACGACAATACATACATATACTTCACACCTGACAGAATCCAGTTCTACACAGGCGGAAGAAGTATGATAGATGTGCAATACTCCGATAACGAGGTCGCAATAAACGAGGGAAGCACCCAGACCGATTTCAGGGTCGAGGGAGGAACTGACGACCATCTCTTATTCACCGACGGCTCCGCAGATAGAGTCGGCATCGGAACGGCAAGCCCATCCTATAAGCTCGATGTGAACGGAGACCTCCGCGTAGATTCACCGAGTTTCCCTGGTCGAGATTACAGGATAAGCTGCGGTGGGCGCCAGGAAATATACGCCAACAATGACTTGGTGGAACATGTTAGCGGCAATAAAGCTGTCATTGTCGGTACATCATTGGGCACCAACCGCGATTTCTACATCTGCGGTGGAGCTGAAGGTACCAAAATATTTACTGTTGAAGGTGATGACCAGCAGGTCGGCATCGGAACGACAAGCCCGACTACCCAGCTTCACACGACCGGCGATGTTCGCTTTCAGGGTGTAGGTCCGACGAGCTCGAATACGCAGATACTGACGAGGGATAGCAACGGCAATCTGGCGTATCGTGATGCAGGTTCCTGGGCAGGAGGCACAGACAATGTCACCGGCACAGGAATCAGCAACAGGGTCGCATACTGGACAGGTGCTCATACTCTGAGCTATGACAATCTTTACTGGGATTCGAGCAATGACAGACTCGGCATAGGAATCTCTCCATCCTGGAAGCTCCATGTCAACGGCACGGGTTATTTCAACGACGGCGTAACCATCAATGCACCGCTGAGCGGCACTACTACAGCGCTGGATGCATTATCAAATAATAATTCCTGGGCTGTTCGGGCATGGGACCAGAGTAGTGGCAGAGCGATTATGGCATTAGCAAACACAAGTTCTTTCGCCACAGTGGAGGCAAAAAATCAGCACAGCAGCGGAACCGGGATTTGCGGTCTCGGCAATAACTTATCCGCCAGTCTTCCATCAGCGGGAGCAGGCGTTTATGGAAAAGGCAGCACTTACGGCGGCTATTTTGATGGCGGCACTTATGGTGTCTATGGCAGCGGCACCAGCTACGGCGTCTATGGGCGATACGATTCCAACAACTATGGATATATCGGCAGCAGTAACAGCGGTGTCCGTGGTTATGGTAGTTGGTATGGGGTTCGCGGCGAGGACTCCGGCGGAGGATACGGTGTTTATGGTTCATCACCTGTTGCGGGCGGATATGGTGTCTATGGCACCGGCGCCACTGCTGGCGGGTACTTCTTCTCCTCCGGAACTTATGGCGTCTATGCTTCAGGCGGAACATACGGTGTATATGGCTATGTGAATAATGCCTCCGGCTTCGGAGTGGACGCATACAATGGAAACTCGAGCGGAACCGGATTGATTGCCTCCGGAAACGCCGTTGCAGGAAGCTATCTAACCGACGGTTCTGGAGCAGCATTCACGGGTTCTAATGGCATTTATGCGAAGGGCGCAACTGCTGCGGATGGAACCGGTGTTGTTGCCATTGGGAATAATAGTTCGACCATCTATACCCTCACAGCTGGAAGCGGTGGTGCTTTCACAGCGTATGAGTGTGGTGTTTATGGAGTCTCAACTGCAGGTTATTCTGAGGGCGGCTATTTCGCAAGCGATGACGGTTACGATTATGCCTATGTTTCCTATTATAATGGCACTTCATATAAAATAAATGGAACGGGTACTGTTGCTACTATTGTCAACGATACTAATGGTGGCATAGTCAATATGTTTTGTCCAGAAGCGCCGGAAGTGCTTTTACAGGATTATGGAATAGGAAAACTAAAAAACGGCAAAGCATACATCGAAATCGACCCAATCTTCGCTAACAACATCGTTGTAGATGAAGAACATCCATTGAAGGTATTTATCCAATTGGAGGGCGATTGCAATGGCGTATATGTAGCCAATAAATCCATAAAAGGATTTGAAGTAAGAGAGCTGCAAAACGGAACATCGGATGTTTCTTTTTCATGGAGCATAATAGCTAACAGGAAAGATGAGACGAAAACAAACCGGAAAGGCGAAACTAAAACATCTCATTATTCGGATTTGAGATTTCCTCCTGCCCCTGGTCCGATGGAAACAATCGAGAGAGAAGAAACAAGAGCTGCCGAAGCGAAACAACCATCCGGCAAGGAGAAATGATACGGGAAGAGTAAAGCCAAGTATCAAGTAGTTATGATAGTTAAACAAACTTTGTGGAGGGACAGGATATGAAGTTTAATGTTATTTTAGAACCGGCTGAAGAAGGTGGTTTTAATGTCAGTGTCCCCGCGTTAGATGGATGTTTTACACAAGGGGACACAGAGGAAGAAGCATTGGAGAATGCAAAGGAGGCTATTCTTTGTTACTTGGAGGGGTTAGAGAAGGTAAATCAGATTAAATCTAAACCGAGTGTCAATATCCGAGAAGTGGAAGTAGTGCTATGAAATATGATAATTAAACAAACTTTGTGGAGGAATGAAATATGAATAATCTCATAAAATTGGAGGGCAATATGAAAAGGCTTGCATTCTCCCTGCTTCTGATTTTCGTTCTGCTCGGCAGCTATCAGATGCTCCTTGCCCAGAGCTACCAGATCGTCTGGAGGGTGTTCGAGAGTGGAGGAAGCGAGGGGGATATTGTAATGTCTCCCACGGGGGATATTAGAGCATCCATCTGTATCGGGCAGCCGACCGCTGTCACCGAGGAGGCATTCGTCACCACAGGCGGAGACTACAGGCTATATCCCGGTTTCCGCAAGATAGACCTCGACCTGCGAGACCCAACATCCTGGATAACTGCTATGGTCAGATATTCCTGCGGAAACTCGTTCACCGTAGAATGGGCAGGAAAGGACTCTACTGCGGAGGACGGCCCTGGCTGGGGGATATGGGTTTATGACCTGCAATACAGGGTCGGTGAGCTGGGTGTCTGGACGGAATGGCTGGATTCAACAACTGCTACATCCGCTACATTTGGTCCCGATGACCCTGTGACTGTCGAGGAGGGGGAAACCTACTACATAAGGATACGAGCGAGGGATAAGGCAACAAATGTCGCAGAATGGGGCGAGCCTGAGACGACCACAGTCAACTATCAGGTGGTGTTCTCCGTCGAGGTTGCGTCGGGCGGAGTTGACCTCGATGAGGACAACTTTATCATCGTCTCATACTACCTCGACGACCCAGCAACACCCGTGGTCGACACTCTCTGGAGTGGGCACCCGGAGGCTCTGTGTGTCATTCCAGGGAGTGAGGCATCGTACACACAGTTATCATCCGCTTCTGGAACGGACGAGCGCTGGATGGCAGAGACTCCACCATCCTGGGTAATAAATTCAACTGACCCTATAAGTGCAACATACTATCACCAGATAGCGCCTGTCATCACCCTCGATGGAACAGACGCTACCCACACCGTTTCGACAACATCAAGAACCATCTTCGGCGCAACATCCACCGAATCGGGTCTTCTGGGCTCGTGGTCGGACTGGGTCGACCGCTCCAGTGAACTCGCATTCTCAAGAGCGACAACAGGCACACCGCCTCTGTTCGCCATCGACGATACCGCCTGGATAGTATCCAATCCGTTTGCAGACACCATTCACTATATGTTCGGCGAGGTCAATGTCACGGTCGAGGTCGATTTCATAGGCGGCGAGGTGATAACCGATGGAATGACTTATCCATCCCCTTACAGTGCTATCTGGACAACAGCCACAACACACAGTATATCCGTGGATTCTATCCAGTTTGTTGGAGGAGATACATCCGTCAGATATGTGTTCGAGGGTTGGTCTGACGGCGGTGAGAGAACCCACAATGTTACGCCGTTGTCCGACACAACATTCACTGCACACTTCCGTGTGGAATACGAGCTCGTGATTTCCAACCCCGACGGACACGACACCCCCGACCCGTCAGAGGGAAGCCATTACTATCCCGATGGAACAGGGCTAACCTGCTCGATTGCCGATACCGTATATGAGGGAGATGGCTACAGGTATATCTGCACAGGCTGGACAGATGGCTACGGCTCCGTTCCGACAGCAACAGGGACAGACACATCCGTCAGCTTCACCATCACGGAACCATCAGGACTGACCTGGAACTGGAGAGAGGAACTCCGCTTTACCGTCATCAACCCAGGAGGCAGGGATACACCGGTTCCAGCGGCAGGCGACCACTGGTATGCACCAGGTTCGTCCATCTCAGGATACATTACTGAGCCTCATACGGATGGTTATATCTGCGTCGGCTGGACAGGAACAGGTTCACTCGGAGACGGGTTCGGAACGGAGTTCTCATTCATCATAACCGAACCGTCGAGTATAACTTGGAACTGGCTGCCTGAGGGAACAGAGGTTGTCACCCTGACCGTCTATTCCGATTACGGAACGCCTGCTCCATCCGTGGGGACACACGAGTTCCCATCGGGAACGGAGATATTCTGCACAGTGGACGATTCGGTTGTCTCCGCAGATGAAAGGCACATCTGCACAGGTTGGACAGGAACAGGCTCGGTGCCATCATCTGGGACAGGAAGCACAACTCCGACATTCACTATGACAGAGAACTCGACCATCACCTGGAACTGGCAGAATTTCTATCTCCTGACAATCGGCTCTACACCTGACTATTATGACTCTCCTGAGCCTGACACAGGGAGCTACTGGTATGAGGAGGGAACCCTTGTATCGGGCAATGTGACCTCTCCCGACGGTGACTGGTGGTGTATCGGATACTGGGGGACAGGCTCTGCTACATCCACTCCGGGGGCAACATCGTTCGAGTTTGAGATATATGAGCCATCAACCGTTACATGGAGATGGGCTAACGAATCCGAGAGCGTGTTTTTGACGGTTATCTCCGACTTCGGGCATCCCGAGCCGTCCGGTGTTACTGCTTATGAGGTCGGAGCGGAGGTTTATGCAACTGTTGAGGACACCGCCTACGAAGGAACAGACACGAGACACATCTGCACAGGCTGGACAGGAGACGGCTCCGTTCCTCCAACAGGAACCGATAACGAGGTAACATTCAACATCTATGAGAACTCAACCCTAACCTGGAACTGGATAACCCAGTTTTACCTGACATTAGCCTACACAGGGACAGATGCGGTCGTTCCTGAACAGCATGGTGAAGGCTGGTATAATCAGGGGGATACAGCAGATGTTTCAACCGAGCCCTGGATGGAGGATATGGGAGAATACTACGCCTTCAACTACTGGACGAGAAGCACAACAGAGCTTTCTATCTCCGACTCTCTCTCACCCGAAATAGAGGTTGTGATGGATGGAGCGGGAATACTCACCGCAAACTATGCATCCGGAGAGGATGTTGCAAGTGTGACGATAGAGCGCGACCCTGCTCATAGCACAGGCGGAATAATTGCCGATGGTGATACACTGCTCGGTGCCTCGACATATGTGACCTGGTGGGTTGTGGGAAGTGAACATACAATAGGCGTTACAAGCCCGGATTCCACCGACACAACGATGTATTTCTTCTCCGACTGGTCAGACGGAGGTGGCATAATTCACACAGTGAACATATCAACGGATACGACATTCACCGCCCACTACACACGCAAGTATAAAGTTGTGGTTATGAAGAATCCGTCCACAGACACGCTCGGATGGTTGGCTATTGACCGTATCACATACTACGGAAGCGAATCGGCTTACAAGATAGTCTGGATAGATGAAGGGAGAGCTATCGAGATTGTGGCAAGTGAGACCGACTCAACAGACGGCGTTAGATACCTTTTCCAGAACTGGAACGGGACAATATCATCACCAAGCTTCCTAACCCCTGCCATACACTCACCTGTGGCATATGTAGCAAACTACCTCAAGCAGTTCCATGTGACAATCGAAAAGGACCCGATAGAGGATGTCTACGGGTGGATAATGTTCGATACCGACACACTGTTCGACACATCCTCAGCTGGTTTCTGGGTCGAACCAGAAACTGAACACACAGTCGGTGTTAGCCCGGTTGATATTGTGGGAGATACACTGGTCTACCATTTCAACAACTGGTCGGACGGAGGAGCAAGAGAACACTCAATCGGTCCCATCGATACAGCGGTGTCACTCGTTGCCTATTATTATACGAGCGTGGAGACGCTCGAGGTCAGTCTGTCGAGGAATTTCTGGTATGTCGGTGACAGCGTGGAATATATGACCACAGTGGTGATGCAGGATACTCAGGTAATCACGATTACCAGCCATAGTTCCTCACCCGTAAGATTTGGACTGAGGATACATTACATCGAGCCACCCTGGACAACAGGGATTGACAACGGTCCAGATAGGTTTGCCCTTCACGCGATATTCAACGACCTTCCAACTCCTCCATCCTCTGGGAGCTTCCACCGAGTATTGGACCTCGTGAAGTACTCAGAAAGAGCAGACTTTGCCTCAAACATTGTCTTTGGTCCTGGCGGATACAATATCCTGCCGGGGACTACCGAGAACCTGTGGCTTGAGTTTGTATCACCGACCACCTCAACTGCCCCCGACTGGGAAGAGATGGAGATTATTATGGAGATGAGGGTTCGGTTCGACTTCTAAGGCAAGACAAAGTGTGGAAAACAAAAGAGCCCGGAAAAACCGGGCTCTTTCTGCTGCAGAAACCTCAGCGGTAATCTACTTGACTACCTGGCGGAGTCCTTTGCCAGGGCGGAACTTCGGAACCTTTGTAGCAGGTATCCTGATTTCCTGACCCGTCCTCGGATTTCTACCCATCCTTGCTGCTCTCCTGGCGACCTCGAAGGTGCCAAAACCAACAAATGTCACCTTCTCACCCCTCTTGAGAACATCAGAAATGGAGTTAAGGACGGTTTTCACCATCTTATCAGCCTTCGCCTTCGAAGTCCCCATCTCCTTCGCAACCTTCTCAACAAACTTCTCCTTGGTCATCTCTCACCTCCTTTGTTTGACCGTTAACCCTTGCCATTACTTAATCCACCGACAAGAATAACCGTCAGACCCTTGTTTGTCAACACTTTTTTTCAAAAAATGCCTAAAAAAACGCCTTTTTTTGCGGTTTTGAGCCAGTTTTCATCAAAAGACCACTCCATGGATGCCACCTTTTGTCCGCTCAAGCTTTATCTCCGGGTGAACCTTGATGTTTATCCTTATGTAATATCCCTCCCTGCCCCCGGTAGGAACCCACACAAAAATAGCCTCCCAACAGTGCATATCACGGTAAATCGTCAAATTCTCGCTCACCTTCCTATTCGACTCAATGTCGTAGTAAATATTATATGAGATACGCCACTTCCCTGTCAGCCAGAACCGCGTGTCGAACTTCACCCATTGGTCGATGTTCCTTACATCAGATACCCAATCCTGTGAAAGATAGTGAGATACGGAGAAAGAAAACTCCCTGTCAAAACCCGATATCGGCATTTCCTTTCTATATCTCAATCCTGTTGTTAAACTCAGATTCTCAAGCTTCGGTGGGAAAACGGGGGAGCAAGTCCCATCGGGATAGAAATTGTGCTGGGAGGAGAGGGTCAGGTCAAGAAGACCGAAAGCGGATGAGCGAAGAGATAAAGAAAGTGGAGAGAGCGGTCTATCGTTCAAGAAATCGTATCCCGACGAGAGGCTCAGGCTCGCAAGCTCCATACGACCCCGATTTATTCTATCCATCTGAAAAATATTGGAAATAGAAAACGACATCCTTTCCGTCCTGCCGTAGCTACCTGTTATTCCGCCAAACGAGTAAAATCTATCCGCACCGGCGAACTCAGGCTTGATGGAAAACGAAACAGACGGGCGGAAAATATGCCTGAACCTCCTTATCCCCAGAATCCCAATAGGAAAATTGCCATAAAGCGTTGTGTTCGCCGTTATGCTACCATCATAAACTGCTCGCATCGGATAACGGTTCCCATTCCTGTCCCTATCGAAAATGGTGAACTGAAGATTGCCCAAAGGACCCACTGTTATATATGGGTCGAATGATACAGGAAGCTGAAGAGTGAGTTTATTATCGAGAGCCGAATGATACCCTCCACAGGAAGAAAGATTGATATAGTATGAGCTCAGAGACCAGTAAAACTCGTTGAACCACTTCTTCTTCCCTCTACTCGGAAATAACTGCTTTCTCGGAAACGAGAGCCGAACAGACGGTATGTTCTCCGTTATATCGCCTGTTTCAAGGTTCTCATCACGCATAACGGAAAGCGAAAAATGATTACCAGAGAAACTCTTGGTCAACGCTCCATAGGAGCGCAGACGTCTATCCATCCTCTCCTGCGCCTCATATCTCGTATCCGAGTAGTAGGAGTTATCAGAAACAAATGCACCGCTACCCGACAGGTCAAAACCAAGCGGCAAGCTCTGATTGTGCGAAAATGATATGTCCCAGCGACTCTTTTGCGTGAAGCTTTCCCATTCCCGCCTTCTCTCTATTTTGTATGAGCCAGAAAGCCGGCCGGAGAGAAGATATCTCACGGCATA
>NATO01000038.1 GCA_002085385.1 candidate division Zixibacteria bacterium 4484_93 | reverse complement strand
CTTATGATGGTGTTGTTGACCTTTACTGGCTTGAGGGGAACCCCAACGGTTCAGCGACATTCACTCCATCTGACCCGGAGTTCTCCGATGGGCGTGCCGTTGTCCATATCGAGGATACCGAGCCCGAGACACTGCTTGTCTATCTCGGTGAGACCGAGCTTGTTCAACCGTATGATACTGCGGCAATTCTTCTCGATTTTAGATTGCTCGGTGTGGATAAAGATATACCTTATGAATTTGCTCTGGGAAATGGTTTCCCGAATCCGTTTAACTCCGTCTGCAGGATTGACTATACGGTTGCCGGTGCTGTTCCCGTTCATCTTGAGATATTCGATATTCTGGGTAAGAAGGTTGCCGACATCAGACAGACTCCCTCCGCACCGGGGAGATATGCCGTTTTATGGGATGCGGGCAATCTGCCTTCGGGTATCTATTTCTGCCGGATGAGGGCAGATTCTTTCTCCGATGTAAAAAAGCTTATTCTCCTCAAATGATAAGGGTTGGCACAAGCGGTTTCCTGTTCCCCGATTGGAAGGGGATAGTTTATCCACCAGATGTTAAGGGTGAAGATGCTCTCACCTATTATGAGCAGATACTCGGCTTTGACTGCGTCGAGCTGAACTTTACATTCTATTCTGTTCCCTCGCCTCGCTCGTTCGGTGCGATGCTCTCCCGCACATCGGATGATTTTGTCTTCACTGTCAAACTCCACAGGGGGCTCACACATGAGCGGACTGTTGGTCCTCTTCAGCCGAAGCTTGATAGGTTCAAATATTCTCTTTCGCTATTCGATGGAACAGGGCGTCTTGCTGCTCTTCTTGCCCAGATGCCGCCGGATTTTTTCTTCTCACAGAAATCGCTCGATTATCTCGAGCTTTTGAAGGATAAACTCTCTCCTTTTCCTCTCGTTGTCGAGTTCAGGAACCCGAGCTGGGCACAGGAGCGCTCGTTTGAATTCCTAAGAGATAAGGGTATAGGTTACTGCATCGTTGACGAGCCATCACTTCCAAGGCTTTTCCCGTACATACCGAAGGTGGTATCGAATCTTGGATACCTCAGGCTGCACGGCAGAAGCAGCCACTGGTATGACGGTGAAAAGGCGCGCTATAACTATTCATACTCGGATAGTGAGCTTGCTGTCTTTGTCTCCGATATCGGCGGATTGGAGGAAAAGGCGGAGAAATTTTTTGTTTTCTTCAACAACTGCACCAATGGTCAGGCGGCAGGTGATGCGCTCAGATTCAAGCGTCTTCTCGGTCAGGCGGCAGGTAAGCTCCCGGATCGGCTATTCTGAAACTGGTCTGAAACTTTCCGCTATTATCTGCAAATGTCTGAGATACGGTTCTTTTCTTGTGCCAGCGGCGAACAGAGCACAATCGATTATGTATAATCTGCCTGTTCTCTCATCGTAGAGGATGTAAGAAAGTATTGGTCCCCCCAGAAGGGAATGCGGATTCTTCCAGAGCGACCTTATCCTATAGACAGGATTATCTCCTAACCCCTCCGTTTGCTCCAGCTGTTCTGTTCCAGCAACGACGATATCTCCCTCATAATAGAGTGAACAGAGACTATCCCGTGTCTCTCTCCACCACTTGATAGAGAGGCTCTCCGGTGGCTCGTTCGTGAACCAGATGAATACCCATCTGTCGGGTGCAAGTGCTCGTAGCCAGACGAAGTTATTCGAGAGTGTCTCTATATCGAAATTTCTTGGTATGCGGATGGAGTAGCCGAAAAGATTTCTCAGCGAATCCTCGATTTCAAACTGTTCACCCATTCCCTGAACCCTGTCGTATAGCCATTCCGAGAGTCTCTCGTTGACTGATTGGTCTAAATATTTGAATAGTTCTCTTCTGTCGTTTATCAGGTTTGCTGACAGGAGATTTGCATCTGGTGAGACAAGAAATATAACCAGTTGATTTCTTGCCCAGATATCCTGTTTGGTGAAGATATACGAGATGCCAAGCCTTGCCTCCTCGAGAGCTGCCGAATCGAGTGCTTCCGTCACCATCTTGGAGATGGGGTCATAAGCTCCAATTCTCCCTATTAAAAGCAGGTTGCGATATTTCCTGTAATGTTTGAACTCCTCCGGCCTCCGGTAGAGTATTCGATATAGCTTTTCCTCCTGCGGTGTCCGAATAGTTTTGCTCCAGACATCCATAAGGGCTGGCTTGACAGAATCAACTATCGCTTTATTGCCGAAGGTTATAAGTTCATTATAACTCCCCATTGCATCGGGCTTATACCTGCTGCAGCCGATTACAAGAAGGGCGAAAAAAAGGGCTGATAGAAAAATCATTTTTCGCATACCAAGTAAAGAAAATACAAAAATATGTTCTGTTAGCAAGAAGAAACCCCTTTTGAAATTCCCTGCTCAGATTATATTTGCAGTATGGATTTCTGGCAAGTGGCGTCCCTCTCCACGATAAAGGTTAAAGGTGTGGGACCGAAACTTCAGAAGCGGTTTGCCTCCGCAGGGATAGAGACAATCAGTGATATAATCGATATTCTCCCTTCTCGCTACGAGGAGATTCCGCAACAGACGCCGATAGGAAATATAAAGGCTGATGGGCGATACCTCGTCTGCGGTGAGATAGTTGGCACAGGGTTTTTTGGCAGGAGATTCTTCCGCGCCCGCTTGAAGGACGATACCGGGGTTGCAAATATCATTTTCTTCTGGTGGGCACCGTATCTTTCGGCTATCTTTGGTAAAGGGAAGAATGTGTGCATCCTGGGTAATGCAAAGATTGTTCGTGGTAAGCCGAGCTTTGCCCATCCGACGCTTGTCTCACCGGAGGATAGAAAAACAGGACTTAAACCGATATATTTTCTTCCTCACGGGTTATCATCCGTTGGGAAAAGGCGGTTTATATCCATAGTAAAATCTGCGCTCGCTCTGCTCCCGGATGATAGATTTGAGTTTGAGGGATATAGATTTTCTCCGAAGTCCGCCTATCTTTCTGCCCATTTCCCGAGGAACTTGGATGAGGCAAAGGTTGCCAGACGAGCTCTTCTTTCCTTTGAGGTGTTGATGAACCAGATAGCATTTGTTATGAGGAGGAAGAGACGCTCTGCTGTTAAATTGCCTGTTTCTGCCGATGAACTTCTCAGAATTGCCCGCGGTATCTTCCCTTTTGAGTTCACTGCTGAGCAGAGGCGTGTCCTCGGTGAGTTTGCCTGCGATATATCGTCCGGGCATGGTATGTCCCGTCTTCTTCAGGGTGAGGTGGGAAGTGGGAAAACTGCCTGTGCAGTGGTTCTTATGCTGGCATTCATTGAGCGGGGATATCAGGTGGTTTTTCTCGTCCCAACGGTTATCCTTGCATACCAACACTACAGAAATCTTACAGGCATTCTGGGGAGCAGGGCAAATATCGCCCTTTTAACGGGTGCCACCGACCCCCTCGAACGTTCTCGTATTATGCTTGGTATCACCTCAGGTGATATTGACATACTCGTTGGCACGCATGCTATGTTTGATGAGCGTCTCGAGTTCTCGCGGCTTGCACTTCTCGTAATAGATGAGCAGCAGCGGTTTGGTGTCTCCCAGAGGATGAGACTTTTGTCGAGGATGGAAGGTGGGCATCTTCTGATGATGACAGCGACCCCTATACCGAGAACCCTTGCTCTGGCTTACTTCGGTGACCTCGATATATCGACTCTGAGGCACCGCCCGAACCCTGTCAGAGTGGAAACATATATCAGGGATTTCTCCGCGAGGGAGAGGGTATTCAACTACCTCGAAAAAAGGCTTGATAAGGGAGAGCAGCTGTTCATCATCCATCCGGTCATCCAGGAGACGGATGAGGTCTCATCGTTGAAGGATGGGATAAGGAGGATAAGAAGGCGTTTTCCAGGTGTTCCCTCTGCGGAGGTTCATGGGGAGATGCCAGCTTCCGAGAGGGTGTCTGTTCTCGATGATTTTAGGTCGGGGAAGGTGAAGATTCTTGTCTCCACGAGTGTTATCGAGGTCGGACTCGATATACATTCGGCGAACCTTATGCTGATTGAGTCGGCGGAGCGTTTCGGCTTGTCACAGCTTCATCAGATGCGAGGCAGAATAGGAAGAGGTGGAGGCGAGGCTATCTGCATCCTGCTGACCGATGCTCCGGAAGGGTCGGAGGCTCGCAAAAGGCTTGAATTTCTCACTCATTCGACCGATGGGTTCGAGATTTCCGAGTTCGATATGCTCTCCCGTGGCGCCGGCAATATCTGGGGAGGCGAGCAATCGGGAAGGCTTGGTTTCGAGTTCCTATCACGCAGGCTGTTCTCATCAGTCATCCAGTCGGGACGGGAACTTGCGGAAAAACTTGTTGAGAAAGACCCGATGTTTTCCCTCCCACAGAGCAGATTCGTCCACTCGGCATTGCTTAATAAGTGGCGCTTCCCTCTCGATATTGCACCGTGAAATTATCTTAAAATTGTGTAGCCCGCATCCGATAAGGGTAAAGATGTCAAACTACAGTGCAAAGAAACTTCTGTCTAAGGTCGTTGAGTTTCAGGAAGCAAGACATAAGCTTTATGTGAGGATTGCTTTAAACAGTGAGAGCCAGGTTCAGCGGAGAGCTTTTCTCACACTTGCCGATGAAGCAAACAGGATAAAAGCTCTCACCAAGCGGATTGCATCTGCTATAGGAGATATGCAAGTTACCACCGGGCTCGATGTTCGGAGCGAATCGACGGCTGTTGTGATTAAGAAGAACGACAGGGTAGCAATAGATGAGGCTCTCTCAGAATGCCTCCACAGGCAGGAGGAAACGGAACTCCTGTTCTTTGATATTGCTGAGAATGTTTCTCATCACCGACTGCAACTCCTCTTCAGGGAGCTGGGAAAACTTGAGCATACGCATAAAAATAAGCTGAAGAACATAAAGGCAATAATCTGGTCTTGAGATATATAATTTGCTTGACTTCATAGATTTCCCCTTTTACTTTACCTAAAATAGTAATCTTAGGTAAAAGATAAAACAGGAGGTGCAATTATGAAAAAGCTGCTTTTTGTTCTTCCTATGGTGTTGTTCCTTGTGGTGCCTGCTTTTGCGATAAGCTATATCCATCTCGATGGAGTCTCGCATCTTGAGGTGACACCGCCCTGCGATGTGCTTATGGAGGCTGATTTCTCCTCGCCGGGGAACATTCTGCATATCGAGATTTATCTCGATGTGAACGGTTCTGGCACAATCGATGATACCGATGAGCCGCTCGACTATTTCGGCATAATCGATGGGGTCCCATCTATCGGCTGGGAGGATGATGACTGGCTCATCCCAGGCGATGACGATTCTACTGTGAACGGCAGGCTCGTGCATACATTCTTTATGGAGGTTATGCCGTCATTTCTTGTCTCTGATGAAATCGATTTCATCATTCGTGGGACGGACGAGGATGCATCCTCTGCTACGGCAATCCTTACGGTGAGTGCAAGAGAGCCTGTGATGGAGGAGCCGGAGCCGCCCTGTATCATAGGCAGGGTCACAGAGGAAGGCACGGGAGAGCCTGTGCCCGATGTCCTTGTGTTGGTTGAACCAGTTGAGGGAGAAGAGGATCTTTCCGAAGGAATTGTCATAACGAACGAGAATGGCGATTATGTGGTGAACCTCGATGAGCCCGGAGACTATACTGTGGGGATGCTGGACCTTACGGGCACTCACGAGAGCAGTTTTGAGGTTGATTCAGTTCATCTCGGCGCCGATAGCCTCGTAACCTGCGATGTCGAAATTGCTCGTTTCACTACATTCATTCACGGAAACATAACACTTCCTCCTGATTACACTTACTCTTTTGATGAGGGTCTAATATTTCTTATGGGTAGTGATATGATATCCGGAACAATTAGTTTTTGTTTTGTCGAGTCTGGCGGAGAATATTCCATAGGGGTTCCCTCGGAGGCGTCGGAGTATCTTTTCCTGAATGCTGGGGAGGATTATGCTACCGACCCTGAGTATTATATGGTTACTGTTGCCGGCTCGGACCTGTTCGGTTATGATTTCACCGTTAGTTATCTTCCTTGTGTGGTCTCTGGGCGTGTCGCTCTGACGGATGACGGGGGTATCTACGATGTGGATATCGAGGCGGAATCTGGAGCGGGCGGAGAATTCTTTTCCACATCTACGGATGCAGATGGCAATTACAAGCTGCGTCTTGCTCCCGGTTCTTATGCTCTTCGGGCTACTGGCATAGAGGGCGAGTCTGTGATTGACCCGGAGAGTTATTCTATCTCTGTATCCGATGGGGATTCGCTTACAGGTTATGATTTTGCTGTCACCGCGACCCTTCCTTCTATCTCTGGCAGGGTTACCCTGTCCGATATGACACCTGTTGAGGGGGCGTATGTTATAATCAAAGCAGATGACCTCCCAAGTGAGGAGGGCTGGTATTATGTTAGAGCTGATGCCTCAGGCAGCTATTCCTTCGATGGTCTCTTCTTTGGGGACTGGTATGTTGGAGCGTATCACCCGCTCTACCGTGAGCGCACCCCCGACCATATCGACCTATGGGCAGAGCTGGGTGAAACCTATCCCGACCAGGATTTTGTCCTTTCCGAGACAGGTATCTCCGATGCCATAATAAACGGAATTGAGAGGTTTGCTCTATCCTGTTTCCCCAATCCGTTCAACTCGTCTGCAACTCTGGTATTTGCTCTGGGTGAGCCTGCTTTTGTGGATGTTTCTGTCTACAATCTGAAAGGTGAGAGGATTACAAATATATTTTCAGGTAATCTGGTATCTGGTTCTCATCGCTTCACCTGGGATGCAGAGGACACTCCGACCGGTGTTTATTTCATCAGGGCATCTTCAGGTGGGAGAGAAATAAGCAAGAAGCTTGTTCTTCTTAAATGATTTATTTTGAGCATTCGCCCCAGTGCAGGACATTGACACCGCTCGAGTGGGCGACGCATTCGTTTGCGTAGGTTCTGCCATCGCAGCCACAGACAGGGTCCCATAAGGTTGGGCAGACAGTCGGTCGCTCGACACATATCCCTGGTCCATCGCAATTCCCTGTGGCTTTCCTGCAAAACTCATCCGACTCATCACAGTCCGAATTGAAGCGGCAGCCATAGAAGACTGTCCGGCAGTCCAAGCTCGTGTAGAGCGAATCGAGCGATATGGTAACGCTATCTCTGTCCGACCAGTTTCCCCAAACAGTGGCGATTGTGTCATCCGTAAATTCAATGAAGTCGGTCGGCTCAGAGAGGATATAGGAGGAATCTGTACCCGCTGTCCGATTAACCACACGAATAGTAAAGTAGACCCTCATCGTGTCTATCTGCCCTCCCATCGGGTCTCTGAAGCCGAATATCATTACCTGTGTCGAGCAGGATGAGAATGACTCGCAGGGGAGTGGGCATATAACCCAGGCATCTGCTGGCACACAGGGCTCTATATAGATTGTGAAACAGGTATCCAGTATATTGTCTTCGCAGTAGTCGGTCGTGTCGGTTGCACTGATACAGCCTCGACAGTCGAGGTGTCGAGACCGGATAGGGAATCGAATATGCAGAACCGAACAGAAGAAAGAGAGTCGAAGACGACAGAATCCGGTGGAGGAGAGATTTCCCATATAGCAGGTGGGGTCAAATCGACATAGAAATTCCAGCAGACAGGTAGCTCAAGTGTTCCTCCGCAGGTATCGTTTGCAGATATAAGGCAGACAGAGACCGTGTCGCCATCCTCGAATGTGTCTGGAGGTATGGGTGTCCAGGTGAGCACTGAATCATCGGTGAATGTGAGGTAACCATCGCCGACAGAATAGTGTGTTCCCTCGACTGTGAAATCTATGGATGCAGTATCGATGGGGCAGGATGTGTCTGTCGCTGTTGCTTCCAACGAATCCACGGCATAGTAGAGGTCGGTGATAGGGGTTCCGAGCTCGTCCACAAAGCGCCACTTGACCCACCAGTAATGGGTAAGGTAGTTGCAGACCCAGAAAAGAAACGAATGATACCCTGCACTCAGATGAACCGTAATCGTGTCCGGGTCGTCTATGACATGGGAGTGTTCTGCATAGATGGAATCTCCGTCCAACCAGACCATCAGGTCATCGTCCGTCATCAGCACCAGATAGATGTCCCTTTCGTCCGGAGAGCATATATAGAAATGGGCATAAGCCATACGGTTGCTACCTGACCAGATGTCTGTGAAGTCTATACCACCGATATTGGGCATCTCGGGATGGGGCATAAGATGTGTGGAAGCCCTTGTCCAGACCTTTCCCAGAGTTACATCCCCTTCGGATGGGTTTATGCCCGACAATCCGGCATCTCCCAGTGGGTCGCCATCACCATCCCAGTATCCCAGAAGCAGAACATCGGGCACCTCTCCGCTGTCCGAGAGAAACTCCCCGAAGCACTCGGTGCCCAGAGACCTTATATGCATTATTATTTTCTGGTCGGAGCAGCTTGTCCAGCTGTCAGGCAGGGGTTCGATTATCGTTGCGTGAACATCTGGTGGTCTAGAACATTGGAATATGTCGACGACCACATCGTCGAAAGAGCCATCTATCCAGTCCTCGAAGCGGAGTTGCCATTGGTTTGTTCCTATGTCCAATATATGACATCTTGTTGTGTCATTAGAGAAGTACTGATGAAATCCGCAGACACCCCCCATTGTCCGAATGAAGAAAATAAGTTCTGTCCCTGCGTGGAAATAGCCTATAAAAAGCGTGTCTCCGAGATGGTTTCTAACGGTGTCAGCAATATCGAAGCTGTCAGGAGCAAAGATTCCAAAGGCATGACTACAGGTGCTGGCTCCAGTGGAGTTGAGCACCGCACAAAAATATCCGCTCTCGTCAACTATCACCGTATCGGCAGAGGCACCCGGGGCAACAATTGCGGAGAGGACGAAGACAATCAACAGGGGAAACAAAATGTTCTTTGGTTTAGTCATATTCCCCTTTGTTCTCTGTAATCGCAATCTAATGCAATTTTCTTCAGAAGTCAACCCGAAAAAATCTTGCCTTTGGTTTGTTAAGATTTATATTGATTAACCTTGAACGCAAGATAAATGTAAAAAGGAGGCACAGTATGTATCCAGCATTTAGAAACCAGCCTTATGTTGATTTTGCGAACCCCGATGTAGCAAAGAAGATGAGATTAGCCCTCGATAGTGTGGCAAGCCAGCTGGGGAATGAGTATAAACTGCTTGTCGATGGGAAATGGATAGAATCGAGCGAGAAATTCGAGAGCAGGAACCCATCCGAGAAGGAGCAGGTTGTCGGAGTTTTCAACAAAGCGACAGCCGATATAGTGAACGATGCTATCGAGGCAGCGAACAGATATTTCCCTGTTTGGGCTAATCATAACCCAGAGGATAGAGCAATCGTTCTTTTCAAAGCAGCGGAGCTCGCTCGGAAGAGGATATTTGAGCTTACCGCCTGGGAGGTTTTCGAGGTCGGGAAACCCTGGATAGAGGGGTATGCCGATGTCTGCGAGGCAATCGACTTTATGGAGTTCTATGGCAGGGAGATGATAAGATACAGCAAATCTCCTGATGAGTTGACTCCCCTTCTGGGTGAATATAACGAGCTTCGCTACATCCCGCTTGGTGTCGGTGCGGTCATTCCACCGTGGAACTTCCCAGGAGCGATACTTGTCGGTATGACAACCGCTGCACTCGTTACGGGAAACACCGTTGTTCTGAAGCCGGCATCGGATTCCCCTACAATCGGGTATCAGTTCGTTAAGGTTCTCCTCGATGCAGGATTGCCACCGGAGGCGATAAACTTCATCCCTGGTCCCGGCGGCAAGATAGGTGATGCGCTTGTCTCCCATCCGAAGACGCGGTTTATCTCATTCACAGGTTCCAGGGAGGTCGGATGCCATATAAATGAACTCGCTGCAAGGGTCTTGCCCGGTCAGAAATGGATAAAGCGCGTGGTTCTCGAGATGGGTGGCAAGGACTTTGTTGCTGCCGATGAGACAGCAGATGCTGAATCCGTTGCTAAAGGAATAGTGACATCTGCCTTCGGATTTCAGGGGCAAAAGTGCTCCGCCGGTTCGAGAGCAATTATCCATAAGGATATTTACGATAAGGTTGTTGATAATGTTCTGGAGCTTACCCGGAAGCTCACTGTCGGTCCTGTTCACAAAGACAACTACTATATGGGACCTGTGGTCAACGCAGCAGCCGAGGATAAGATAATGCGCTATGTCGATATAGGTAGGTCTGAAGCGAGGCTTGCTATCGGTGGTGAAAAGCTCTCCAATGCTGGATATTTCCTTGCTCCTACCGTATTTGTCGATGTCCCTGACACAGCAAGAATTGCGCAGGAGGAAATATTTGGGCCGGTCGTCTCGATAATAAAGGCAAACGATTACGATGATATAGTACGAATTGCCAACGGGACGGATTATGGACTAACGGGTGCATTCTATTCCAATGACCGGTTCCGGATACAGGATGCGAAGAAGAGGTTATTTGCAGGGAACCTGTATATCAATCGCAAGTGCACCGCCGCTTTGGTTGGTGTTCATCCGTTCGGCGGGTTCAATATGTCTGGCACGGACTCCAAAGCGGGTGGAAGGGACTACTTGCTCCTCTTCCTGCAGGCGAAGGCGATCTCCGAGAAGATATAAGACTTGCTGTTTGGGTTCTTCCGGCTATTTAGTTAGACAGGAATAAAGTGCGATTTTATTCTACCCCTGCTTTCTTCTTCAGTTCTTCCCAGTTCTTATCGACTTCTGCCTGCAGCTCATCGATAATATACCTGTTTTTGGGTATAAACAGATGTTTGAACCGTCCCTGAACATAAGGGATATGATGTCCAGCAATGACTGCTGTTAGGTCTTTTCTGTTCTGCGGCTTGCCGGGGATAACCTTTCCGGCAGGTGTTGTTGATGTTGCGGCTCCCCTCGGTGTTGCCCCTGAACGCTGGATGCCGGTATTCATATATGCCTCATTGTCGTAGCAGATATACAGGAAGTTATGTCCACGCTCCAGTGCCCCTGACAGCGATTGCAGCCCGATGTCGTATGTTCCGCCATCTCCACCGAATGCAATGAAGTTTATCTTTTTGTCTATCTTTCCCTTCTTCAGGAGTGCTCTGTATGCCGTCTCGACGCCGGATATTGTCGCTGCTGCATTCTCAAACGCATTGTGGATATATGGAACCCGCCAGGCAGTGTATGGATATATAGTTGTTACAACCTCCATACATCCTGTTGCAAAGGAGATTACGGTGTCGGGTCCGGCTGCCCTTAGAACCTGCCTTATGATTGTTGCGCCGGTGCATCCAACACAGGCTCTATGACCGCTTGCCAGAAGTTCCGGCTCATTTGCAAGCTTCTTGATATTTATTGCCATTTTTCCCTCCTATTCTCTCAGTCCGATGTATCCAAACCGCTCCTTGACCTCTCCTGTTTCAGCGATTTCCAGGAGTGTGTTGAATGTCTCTTCTATCTGTTCCGTATTGATGTCCCGTCCACCGAGTCCATAGTGGTAGTTGACGACCTCAGGTCTCTTTTCCATATTATACATAGCGGAACGCAGCTCGTTGAACACGGGACCACCCCAGCCACCGAACGATACCATTCTATCCAGCACTCCGACGACAGGAACATCCTTGAGTGCATTGGCGATTTCCTCTGCCGGGAACGGTCTGAAGACGCGGAGTTTCAGAACACCGACCTTCTTCCCTTCTTTTCTCATCTTGTCGACAACGCATTTTGTCGTTCCCGCGGCACTTCCAAGCACAACGATAACTGCTTCCGCATCATCTATCCTGTATTCATCGAAATATCCATATTTTCTTCCGGTCAGCTTGTAGAACTCATCCGCCACATCGAGGATGACCTTCCTTGCGTGTTTGGTAGCTTCTATCTGGCTGCGCTTGTGCTCAAAATACCAGTCATATAGGTCGAGTGGCCCAACTGTTATGGGATGGTCTATGTCCAATAGACTGTATGCCGGCTTATACTCACCGACAAATTTTCTTACCGTGTCGTCAGTTAATGTATCTACAATCTCCGTTGTGTGTGAGATGATGAAGCCATCGAATGTCGCCATAACAGGAAGCAGGACATCCTTATGCTCGGCAATCCTGTATGCCTGAATGAGGTTATCGTAGACCTCCTGTGCACCCTCGGAGTAAAATTGAATCCAGCCGGTATCTCGTCCACCCATACTGTCGGAGTGGTCTCCGTGGATGTTGATGGGAGCGGATAACGCCCTATTGACGAGAGCCATAACGATGGGTAGTCTCAGCGACGATGCGATGTAGACAATCTCCCACATAAGAGCGAACCCGTTTGCTGCTGTTGCGGTGAATGTTCTTGCTCCCCCGGCTGCTGCTCCAACGGTCGCACTCATTGCAGAATGCTCCGACTCAACGGTTATAAGCTCTGTGTCTATTACCCCATCGGCAACATACTCGGCCACCTTGTGCATAAGCTCTGTCTGTGGGGTAATTGGGAAGACAGCGGCGACATCCGGCTGCACCTGCTTTACAGCGTATGCCCCAGCGTCGTTCCCTGTCAGTGCCAAAAGATTTTTAGCCACTTGTTTTCTCCTTTCATTCGATAAATTCCGATTCAAGTTTGAGTTCGAGGGCAGGTTTCTCTGGCTTTGTAGGACACTCGGTAACGCAGATTCCACAGCCCTTGCAGAAATCATAGTTTATCCCTGTCATCTTCCCATCCTTGACCGTAATCGCCGAGTCAGGACAGTAGTAAAAGCAGAATAGACAATGGATGCAGTTTTCCGGATGCCAGACAGGGCGATAACTCCTCCAACTTCCCGTCTTATATTCTACGGAGTTCCCCGGCTCAACGATGAGCCCCGCCATAGGAACATCTTTCCAGCCTTTCTCTTTTGCCATTATATCTTCACCTCCTCGTAAGCACGCTTAACGGCGTTGAGATTCCCCTGAATAATCTTCTCAGGGAACTTCCTTGCAAACTTCTTTCTTATATCGCCGAGGACAGTCTCTAAGGAAATCATTCCGCCCATAGCCTTGATTAGTGCACCGAGCATCGGTGTGTTTGGAATGGGCTTACCTATCTCCTCGAGGGATATCTTTGTTGCATCGATTGTGTAAAGTTTTTCTACATTCAACCCATACCTTTTTCTCACCTCATTCGGTGAAAGCGGAGTGTTGATGAGCAGAGAGCCATCCTCCTTCAACCCCTCGGTAACATCGACGAGCGGCAAAAGGGTCGGGTCAAGCACAACCACTATGCCAGGATGATAGACGCCGCAATGGTATCTTATGGGTTCGTCCGATATCCTCGTGAACCCTTTCATCGGGGCACCGCCCCTTTCAGGGCCATATTCGGGGAAACCCTGGCCATATTTCCCCTCCTCGATGGCGACGGCGGCAAGCAAGGTCGATGCAGTTTTCGCACCCTGACCTCCTCTGCCGTGCCAACGTATCTCCAGCATTCCCATACCTCACTCCTTTCAACTATGTTCCAAAATTCACAAACCTGCTTTAATTCAATCTATGTTTTTCCCTTAATAAGTCAAATGTTTTTTGTAATTGGTGTAATAAGTTTCTATAGGGTCTGGTAACTGGCAGAATTTTTTTGCCCCTTTCTTTCCATTGTTCGACTAATAATGTAGGCTATCTGTTTGTGCAGCAAAAGGTTATGAGCATCTCCTGAAGTATAACTTTCTGTGAAGAAAATCAGAAAAGATTGAAAAAAATTCTTGACTTTCAGGAATGAGCGTTTAAATTGCTTGTGGGTAAGAATGGAGAAAAAGTTTAACAAAATGGAGAAAAGCCTGAATGTTCATTGGCAGGGCTGAACATACCCTCGATGACAAGGGACGAACGAGTATTCCTGCCAAGATGCTCGAGAAATCCTCGGGGCAACTGCAGTTCAAGTTCAACATAACCGTTGGTGTGGACGGTTGCCTGGCAATGTTTCCCGCCGGTGACCTTGAGAAGTTTCTCTCCGGGTTCTCCACATCGGGGCTTGGGATGGAGGATAGGTTGTATCTTTTCAGGGAGCTTATATCGAACATTCATCCTGTTAATGTAGAATATCAAAATAAAAACCGTATCACCATACCGGGCAAGCTGTTAGAGAAGGCTGGGCTCTCGAAGGGAGCTCCTGTTCTGATAATCGCTGTCGGCAGATGGATTGAGCTTTGGAATCCTGATAGATATAGTGAGTATATCAAGAATTATAAAGGTAGAGGCGGTTTCGACAGGGGGGGCAAGCTTTTCTTTGGCAGTTTGCTCGGTCTCGATTCGGATGAAAAAGAGCATACAGCACCAGCCGGTGATGGTCAATGAGGTGTTGTTTTACCTTATTGGAAATGACCCTGGGGTCTATGTCGACGCCACGGTTGGTTTAGGCGGACATACGAAGGAGATTCTTAGTTCATTGACAAGTGAAAGCAGGGTGCTGGGGATAGACCTCGATAGAGCTGCTCTTGAAACCGCAAAACATAACCTCAGAGAGTATGGAGAGAGGGTTACACTCGTTGAGGGGAATTTTGTAGATACCCCAAAGATACTTTCCCGGTTTGGTATAGCCAGGGTTGATGGTGTTTTACTTGACCTCGGATTATCCAGTTTCCAGCTTGCTTCCGATAGAGGTTTCTCTTACAGGTCGAGTTCTCGGCTTGATATGAGGTTCGGTAAGGGAGCAAGATATTCAGCGTATGATGTCGTTAACCGCTTCGGAGAGAAGATGTTATCGGATATATTTTATCGCTTTGGAGAGGAGCGCTTTTCCCGACAGATAGCAAAAAAAATTGTTGCGAGAAGAAAGAGGTCATCCATTGAAACCTCCGATGAGCTCGCAAAAATTGTTGCCTCGTCTATTCCCGGGAGAGGAGCAGTAAAGAGTTTGTCTCGTGTGTTTCAGGCTCTGAGAATATTCGTCAACGATGAGCTTGGGAACCTTGCAACTGCTCTTTCTGTTCTGCCCGACCTTCTGAACCCGAACGGGCGGATATGTGTCATTTCCTATCACTCCCTCGAGGACAGGATAGTGAAGAGAAGGTTTAAGGAACTCGTATCCTCTGGTGGGTTCTTGGCTCTGACGGAGAAGCCTGTTTCCCCTGGAATATCTGAGGTTCAGGAGAACAGGCATTCTCGCTCCGCCAAGCTACGTTGTATCCTACGCAAAGTGTGAGGGGCTCCGGTATCCTGCTTTTGGGAAAAGATAAAGGCAGGCATAATGGAGTGTAATTACCCCGGATTGAATAAGCTGCTTCGAAGTTTTATTTACTTTCTCCTTCTGGTAGGAGTGGGTTTGCTGTATACCGCCGAGCGTGTATATCTGCTTTCCCGGGAGGAGATAATTGTTCGCAAGAGCCGTCGTCTGTCTGAGCTTCAGGACATCAGATCCAGCCTCGAGGAGTCGGTCGAGCAGCTCAAGTCAAGAGAGCGTATCAAGGGGATTGCCGAGAGGGATTTCCATTTGAGTGATGTGAGGATAGAGCAGGTTGTTCACAGAGAGAGAAAAGCCACAGCCCCAGTGGATAAGCTCTCTCTTTTTGCCAGGATAAAGTCAAGTTTCAAGAGGGCAGTGAGTTTTGTCTTTGAGCGGGAGAAGCTGAAAGGTATCTGGGAGATTTAGGATGATTTCTCGGACGGATAGCAGGAGATTTGTTCTGTTTTTCCTGCTAATGTTTGCTCTGGTTGTTGCCCTCTGGATAAGGCTTTTTTCCGTCCAGATAATCGATAAAAGAAATTTGCGGGAACGTGCGCACAGGCAGCAGAGCCAGATAAGAATTATCCCCGCTCGCCGTGGCAGGATACTTGACGCCAATGGAGAGGTACTGGCTGAGGACAAATTAACTGAATCATTCTACCTTTCTGCTATGGAAATAGAGGATGCGGATGCCTTTGACTCCGTTGCCTGCGGGCTCGCAAAAATCCTCTCCGTCCCTTCTGATACTATGACGAGGCTGATGAAAAGATATGGCGGTTACTATACTCTGGTCGAAGATGCTTCCCTCGAAACATCCAGAGCAATCCAGGAACTTAAGGAACGCATTGAGAAGAGATATCTTTATTCTGGTATACACAAACAGATAAGCTACAAGCGATACTACCCACATGGGGCTCTCCTTTCGCAGGTTATAGGCTACACGGATGAGAAAAGGCACGGCAAAGATGGTGTGGAGAGGCAGTATGAAGATTTCCTTGCTGGAACCGATGGTAAGGTTGAGATTTTTGTGGATGCCTTGAGACGTCCTCATACTGTCTTTCGGAGGAAACTTTCTTGGCCTATTTCTGGGGCGGATGTGAAGCTGACCGTTGATATCCAACTCCAGAGGATAGTCGAAGAGGAGCTTGAGAGTGCATACAAAAAGTGGCATCCGGAGGATGTTCGAGCAGTCGTGCTGGACCCGAGAACCGGTAAGGTGCTGGCAATGGCAACCTACCCTACATTCGACCCGAATAGGATAATGCGTAAGGACAGCACCAGCCTGAGAAATCGGGTAATAATGGATAGGTTTGAGCCAGGCTCTGTGTTCAAGCTGGTATGTGCCTCCTCTGTGATACAGTATTCCACATTTGACCTGACCGACACTGTCGATTGCGGAGATGGCGTTATGCAGATATACGACTGCAAGATAACCGACCACCACAAGTATCACAGGGAAACAGGATATGACTGCTTCGTAAAATCGATAAATGTCGGAACAGTGAACATCTCCTCCTCGGTCCCGAAAGACAAGTTTTACGATATGGCTCGTGCCTACGGGTTCGGTGCGAAAACGGGTATCGATTCCCCCGGCGAGGTTTCCGGGTGGCTTGAGATGCCGAAGAACTGGACAGGTGTCTCTATGAGCTATATGGCCATTGGATATGAGGTGGATGTCACTGCTCTTCAGATAGCCAATGCATACTCTGCAGTTGCAAACGGGGGAATTCTGTGGAGACCATATATTGTTAGCCAGATTGCATCGGAGGATGGAGTCATCTTTGAGAACTCACCGCACGCTATCAGGAGGGTGATAGATAAAGAGACAGCAGATTCACTCCGTCAGATATTGACAGAGGTGGTTGAAAGAGGAACGGGAACAAAGGCAAAAATCCCTGGCATCCCTGTTGCCGGTAAGACGGGAACCGCCCAGATTGCTAAGGGGAAAAGAGGATATGACAAAATCTCTGGTGGCTACACTGCATCGTTTGTTGGGATGGTTCCTGCTGATTCTCCTGAGATGGTTGCCTATGTCGTTGTCAGGCATCCGAAGGGGAAATACTTTGGTGGAACGGTGGCTGCTCCGGTTGTTCGGCAGATATTTTATCGGGCAGCAGCATCCGGAATGATAAGAAATTGCACCTTTGCGGATACAACGAACCCTTCTGAGCATGAGAATACCCCAAACTTTGTCGGGCTTACGAGATTCCAGGCGGAAGAGCTTTCAAAAAGCATCGAGCTCCCTGTAGTCTTTCTTGGAAAGGGAGATATCGTCCTCAATCAGAACCCCGCCTGTGGTAAGGTGGATACCGTCTTTCTTTACCTTGGTGCCGGGAAGCTCGACAGAGAGCGGCTGGAGATGCCAACGCTTGAGGGACTTACACTCCGTGAGGCGATGAGAGCAGCTGATATCTTCGGGATACCAATCAGGGTTGTTGGCTCCGGGATTGTCAGACAGCAGATACCCAAACCAGGCATCCTTGTGGACAGGAAAACCCCTTGCCTTCTCATCTGTGAGGTGCCCTGATGAAAAACCTAAAGCGTCTAATCGACTTTCTTCCAGAAAAACAGATTGTTGGTGAAATAGAAGGAGTGAACATTGAAGATATTGTCTGTGACTCCCGCAAGGCAGGAAGTAATTCCCTGTTCGTTGCTATTCGCGGCGAGAAAGCAGATGGACATACATTCATTCAGGATGCACTGGAAAGAGGATGCCGACTGTTTGTTCTTGAGAGGGATATTCCCCTGGATTTGCCGGTGAAAGTTATTGTTCCAGACACCAGGGAAGCGCTTGCACTACTTGCCCGCGGCTTCTTTGACATACCAGATACAAAGCTTCGGATGATAGCTGTCACCGGCACAAACGGTAAAACGACCGTTACCAGCTTTATAAGACACATATTTGAATCGTCCGGCGTCAGAGCATCAGTCATAGGGACACTCGGATACAATATAGGAGATAGATTTGTCAGGACGGACCTGACAACCCCCAACCCTGTGAGTCTGTTCGGAATCCTGCACGATATGGTATCATCCGGCGTCGAGATTGTGGCTATGGAGGCATCCTCCCATTCGATAGTTCAGAGGCGAATAGCGGGGATAGAATTTCGGGTTGCGGTCTTCACGAACCTGTCGGAGGACCACCTCGATTACCACGGGTCGGAGGACCACCTCGATTACCACGGCGATATGGAGAGCTACTTCGAGGCGAAGAAGAGGCTCTTCTCCACACTTTCCCCCGATAGCCTCGCCATCGTGAACATAGATGACCCTTATGGTAGGCGGATTGTTGATGTCGCCGGGGATAGGGTCTGGACATATTCGCTCGAGAACCCTACTGCAGATTTCTTCGTTTCCAGGTTCTCCTTAACCGATGAGGGAACAACCCTTTCTATCAGGCACAAGGATATGTATTGTTCGATAGGAACCCAGCTTCTGGGTAAATTTAATATATACAACACAGTCTCTGCAGTGGCAGCTTGCTTTGCTCTTGGGCTCGACAGGGATGCGATATGCCGTGCTATTCCAACATTTGTCTCTCCCCCCGGGAGGTTGGAGCGAGTGAAGGAGGTAAGGGGAACGGGGGTATTCATCGATTATGCACACACACCCGATGCACTGAAAAATCTTCTTCTAACACTGAAAGAGGTCACAAGGGGGAGACTGATAGTTGTGTTCGGTTGTGGGGGAGACAGAGAAAAAGCGAAGCGTCCGATTATGGGGAAGATTGCGGCTGAGGTTGCCGACCTTGCAGTCGTTACATCGGATAATCCAAGGAGTGAGGACCCGGAAAGCATCGTGGATGAGATAACATCTGGTATCCCACCGAAATTCTCGTATGTGGCAATCATAGACAGGCGGGAGGCGATTCGGTATGCCCTCTCGACTGCTTCTTCGGATGATATCGTTGTCATAGCGGGAAAGGGGCATGAAGATTACCAGATATTTGCCGACAGAACCATCCACTTCAGCGATAAAGAAGTGGTTATAGACTGGGCGAAGGAGCAGAAAGAGAAATGGAACCGCTCGAGATAAAGGATGTGATATCGGTAATGGATGGTGAGGTGTCGGGAAGGCTCTCTGGTGTCATCCACGGGGTCTCGATAGATACGAGAAGTATTCATCCGGGAGAGGCCTTCTTTGCCGTGAAGGGTGAAAGAACAGATGGGCAGAAGTTTTCCCGTGATGCAGAACACAAAGGAGCTGCTCTCCTTGTTCTCCACGATGACCCGCAATATCCCGCGACTGTTCCATATCTTGTGGTTAAGAATACTGTCTTGGCTCTCGGTGAGCTCGCCTCGTTTTATAGGCAGAGGTTCGACCTCACTGTGGTCGGTGTAACAGGTTCTGTCGGCAAGACGACGACCCGGCGGATGATAGCATCATCGCTTGGTAAAAGTATGCTTGTGGTCGAAAGCATCAAGAATTATAACAACCTTCTCGGTGTTCCATTGTCTGTTTTCCAGATTGAGCGGATGCACGATGTCGCAGTGCTCGAGGCAGGCATATCGGTTCCTGGTGAGATGGAGCGTCTCGCAAAGATGATTCTTCCAGATGTTGTGGCTTTAACAAATGTCGCACCCGTTCACCTTGAAGGGCTTGGTAGCGTGGAGAATGTGGCAAGGGAGAAGTTCGCTCTGGTCAAATATTCCAATCCTGGTTCGTATGTGATAGTAAATGCCGATGACCCGCTTCTCGTTCGTTTCAATCCGATGGCGGCTTCGCAGACGGTGACCTATGGAATAGAGTCATCTGCCGACTACCGCGCCGAGGATATCGTCCTTGATGCCGAAGGTAAAGCAAGCTTCAGCGTGGATGGGCAGAGGATAGCCCTCGGAATACCAGGCAGGTTCAACATATACAATGCACTCTGTGCATACGCTGTGGCAAGGCTGTTTCGGGTTCCCGGTGAAAAGATTGTTGAAGCTCTTGAGGGGTTTAGAACCCTTGCCGGGAGGATGAAGCTGTTGAGGATAGGTGGAATAACAGTTCTCGATGATACATACAATGCCAATCCGTTATCCGTCCGGGAGGCTCTTGAAACCCTTGCCAGGATGAAGGTGGAAGGGCGACGGATAGCGGTTATCGGTGATATGCTCGAGACAGGGAAAGACGAGGCGAACTACCACGAGAAGATAGCCGATTACTCTTGTGCGGTTGGGGTCGACTTTCTTGCAACCGTGGGTGAGAGAACCCAGAAGACCCACGAGAAAGCTTCTTCTATCGGATTCCCTTGCGCCCATTTCGAGACAAAGAAGGAGCTTATACTCTTCCTCGAGGGGTTTGTTATGCCCAAGGACATCGTTCTGGTCAAGGGCTCCAGAGCAATGAGAATGGAGGAGATAGTAGAAAGCATTGTGGAGCTATGGCAAAAGCGATTGGACTAATGTTGCTTCTGGGAATACTTATTCCCGGAGCTTTGTTGTGTGAAGATATTCCTATGCCCAAGAAGGGAGTTTCAATAAGAGTTATGCTTATGTCCCGGGTGGAGATATTCGACGCATCCCTTCTCAAAGGGGGAATGCATCTCAAGCCGCTCTATCCCAGGATGTTTTGCTTCTATTCGCCAAAACCAGGATTGAGGGTGGCTCGCCAGCGGTTTAGAACGAAAAATCTCCTCCCGGCAAAGACACCTCCCAGAAAAAGAACAGGAAGAAGGGGAAGATAGTGCTGTATTTTCTGTTATTTCCTTTGTATGAAAAGATGTTTGTATTCAACATCTTCCGCTACATAACCTTCCGAACAATAATGGCGCTTATAACTGCTCTTGTGTTGAGTTTCTGGATTGGGAAAAAGATTGTAAGCTTCTTGAAAAGCAAGCACATAGGTGAGAATATTCGTCCTGAGGGACCGGCATCTCATTTCTCCAAGAGAGGAACACCGACAATGGGTGGGCTCGTTATACTCTTCTCGACAATCCTCTCCAGTCTCCTGTGGGCAGATGTCACCAATGTCTATGTGTTGATAGTTCTTCTCTCTACTGTCTGGATGGGTGTACTCGGCTTCCTCGATGACTATGCGAAGGTGCGAGGGAAGAATGGATATGGACTTCTGGGGAAACAGAAACTGATGTGGCAGCTGTTGCTGGGTATTCTGATTGGACTTTTCCTTTACTTCCGCCCGCCATACCCGGTAATGCGCACATCGACCGAGGTGCTTTTCTTCAAGGAATATGTGATAAACTTTGGAATCTTCTACATCCTGTGGGTGGTGTTTATAATAACGGGTTCCAGTAATGCAATCAACCTGACCGATGGTCTCGATGGCCTTGCTGTTGGCCTCGCTGCTATAACATCCTCTTTCTTTATTGTCGCCGCTTACATAAGTGGACGCTCCGACATCACCAGATACCTGCACATAACATATCTACCTGGTGCAGGTGAGGTTGCGATATTCGCCAGTGCCCTGACGGGTGCCTGTTTGGGCTTTTTGTGGTACAACTCATTCCCTGCCAGCGTTTTTATGGGAGATACAGGTGCGCTTGCTCTCGGTGGAGCGTTCGGGGTTATGGCGGTCCTCTTAAAGAAGGAGCTTGCGTTTGCAGTAGCAGGAGGGGTTTTCGTTGTGGAGGCGTTATCCGTTATCATACAGGTCGGCTACTTCAAGATGACGGGTGGGAAGCGGGTCTTTCGGATGGCTCCACTGCACCATCACTACGAGCTAAAAGGCATTTCTGAGCCCAAGATAGTTGTCAGGTTCTGGCTTGTTGGCGTGATTTTCGCACTTCTGGCGGTTCTGACATTCAAGGTAAGGTAGGCGATGGATTTTCGAGGGAAAAAGGTAGCGGTTCTCGGTCTTGCAAGGAGCGGAGAAGCAGCAGCAAAACTGCTTGCCAGAAAGGGAGCTTCGGTTTTTGTAAGTGAGATTTCCTCATCGGATGAGAAGAAAGAAATCCGCCGTCGACTTGCTAAGCTCGGAGTTAAATGCGAACTCGGGGGGCACACAAGGGTGATTCTTTCGGCGGATATTGTCGTCGTGAGCCCCGGAGTTCCACTCGATTCACCTGTCGTGTGCTCGGTCGCAGACAAGCAGATACCGATTATAAGCGAGATAGAGCTTGCTTATTGGTTTCTCAAGGGGAGTCTCGTTGCCGTCACAGGCTCAAACGGGAAGAGCACGACGGTTGCACTCATTGGAGGGATGCTCGAATCAGCCGGGAAGGATGTATTTATTGGTGGAAATATCGGGACAGCATTCTCTCAGTTTGTGGATCAGACGACAGAGGATTCGATATCCGTTGTTGAAGTGTCGAGTTTTCAACTGGATACGGTGAGGGAATTTTCGCCGGATGTTGCCGTTCTGCTTAATTTGACGCCCGACCATCTCGACCGTTACCCATCGGTCGAGGACTACTACCTCTCCAAGATGCGGATATTTGCAAATCAGGCAAGAAGTAACTGGGCAGTACTTAATAAAGACGATGAGAACATTATGCGGCTTATGGAAGGCAGGGTGTATTCCAGAAAACTTTTCTTCAGCCAGCGTGAGCCGGTTAATGAGGGGGTTTTTGTCGATGGAGACCAGATTTACATTGCATCCGCTGGTCGCATCCGGCGATTCGCCTCGAAGAAGGAGATAGGGAAATCGGGTGATATCCAGGATTACCTTGCTGCTGTGTCCGTGGGAACTATTCTGGGTCTACCAGATGATGTTATGGTTTCATTCTTGCAGGAGTTCCCCGGACTTGAGCACAGGTTGGAAAAAGTGGTGGAGAAGGATGGTGTCCTCTTTATCAACGATTCTAAAGGGACAAATGTCGACTCTGTGCTCTTTGCCCTAAAAAGCCTTTCTTCCCCCATTATACTCATTGCCGGTGGACGCTACAAGGGTGGAGATTTCCTTCTCCTAAAGGAAGAAGCAAGGAAAAAGGTCAGATATATGATACTCATAGGCGAGGCGAGGGAGATTATCTCTTCTTCACTCGGCAGGTTTATTCCCTGGGAATATGCGGACAGTCTCGAAGAAGCCGTCTTCAGAACTGTATCTATTGTGAATCCGGGGGATACAGTCCTCTTATCACCTGGATGCGCCAGCTTCGATATGTTCAAGAACTATGAGGAAAGAGGCAGGAGGTTCAAGCAGATTGTTCAGGAGATTGTTGGAAAATAAGTTAATCTTTCTCGACAGGATGGACTATCGATTGCTCCAGACGGTTCTTGTTCTCACTGCAATTGGTATAGTTATGGTCTATTCTGCCAGTTCCGTTCGTGCGATGGATATTCTGGGTAATCCACAGTTCTATCTGTTCGGGCATTTGCTCCGAGTGGCTGTTGGGATTGCTGCTATGTTATTCTTTGCCACATACGATTATCACAGGTTGCGCAAGTATGCAGGGCTTATGCTCGCACTCGTTCTTATTCCACTTATTGTGGTTCTTTTTACTGCTCCGCACAGTGATGTTCACAGGTGGATAAAGATAGGCTCTTTCCAGTTTCAGCCGTCCGACCTCGCCAGGCTCGCACTTGTCCTGTTCATAGCAGATTTTGTTGCCAGAAACCGCAACCATCGGGCAGAGATTAAGAGGTTCCTTTTGCCACTCTGCGCTGTTTCGGGAACGGTTATTGTCCTCGTTCTCCTTGAACCAAACTATGGCACGGCGGTGGTTATTTTTGCTCTTTTCCTCGGAATGCTATTTCTTTCTGGTGTCCCCCTGCTCAAGATAGCTGGTGTTACTTTTTCTGGTATTCTTGTGATTGCGGCAAAGATGTTTTCCACCCCGAGGTCATCAGCCTATGCCATTGAAAGAATAATAGCTTCAATAAAGGGGGAGATACCGCCCAACGTCCTTCAGTCACTTATAGCGTTTGCCTCCGGGTCACTATTTGGTAGCAGTCTCGGCAAGCAAAAGATGTATTTTTTACCGAGGCCTCATACAGATTTTATCTTCTCCGTTATAGGTGAGGAGTTCGGTTTTGTTGGAACGACTCTCGTGCTCGCTCTATTCCTGTATCTCTTCTACCGGGGTCTGAAGATATCGCTTCACTCGCGGGACTACTTCGGTGCACTTCTCGGATCCGGTTTAACGGTGATGATAATGCTCTATGCAATTTTGAACATAGCGGTGGCTCTTGCGAGGTTTCCTGTAACGGGACTGCCACTACCGTTCGTCAGCTTCGGTGGAACGGCTCTTTTAGTGAATTTTATATCCGTTGGGATACTTTTGAACATATCATCGCAGGTATCGGTTCCACTGGATGAATCGGTGCTTGCCCCCGATAGGATGAAAAATGTCAGGTTCCAGACATAGAGTAGCGGGTTTTGCCGCTGGTGGGACAGGTGGACATCTTGTTCCGGCTATTGCTATTGCCGATGCGATAGGTAAGCTTTCGCCATCGTGTGAAATATTGTTCTTTGCCACTTCTCGTCCAATCGACAGAACTCTCATCCAGGCTCACGGATACAAGTATGTCCCTGTTCTTTCCTACCCACTGCCGAGAAGTATAGGGACTGATGCCCTGCTCTTCCCGTTCCGACTTGTGTTATCCGTTCTCCTTGCAATGGAAAAGCTGAAAAGGTTTGGGGTCTCCGTTGTTGTGCTTGCAGGGGGGTATCCATCTGTGCCTATCGGTTTTGCAGGGTATCTTATGAGGAAACCTGTTTTCCTTCAGGAGCAGAACAGTGTCCCAGGGGTGGCATCGAGGGTAGCTTCGAGCTTTGCAAGGATAAGTTTTGTCGGTTTTCCCGAGGCTGCGAAATATCTCAAAGGGAGGGTGGTATTCACAGGGAACCCCATACCGAGGAGAGGAATTAGTGGAACTCGTGAGGAGATACTTGCATCTGTTGGACTTTCACCCCAGAAAAAGACCGTGCTTATAACGGGTGGGAGTCAGGGGGCATCATCTCTGAACAGGGTTGTATCACAGCTTGTTGGAAAGACGGACTGGCAGTTCATCTGGCAGACAGGAAGAACCGATTTTGTGCGGTATCTCCCTCTCTCGAGGCAGGAGGAGTCATCGGTCTACATATTCGATTTCACCGAGCGAATAGCTGATTTTATCTTCGCCTCGGATGTAGTCGTTGCCCGTGCGGGTGCCCTGACGCTTGCAGAGATTGCGGCTCTCGGCAAGCCTGCGGTTCTTGTGCCTTACCCTTATGCAACAGGTGGGCACCAGCTCCTCAATGCCAAGGCTGTTGCCTCGTCCGGGGGAGCGGTCGTGATACGGGACAACGAGCTGAGCCCACAACTCCTTGAGGAAACAGTTGCGGGAATCTTATCCGATGAGGAGAAGCTCGATAGTATGTCGGAGGCGATACGCTGTTTTGCTCATCCCGATGCGGCGGAGAGGATAGCGAATATTATACTTGAGGAGATGGAATGACAACAACTCGGCCATTTGGTAAGGTTAAAATACTCCACTTTGTCGGTATAGGTGGAAGCGGAATGAGTGGCATAGCGGAGATACTTCTAAATATGGGCTACCGTATAACTGGTTCTGACCTCGTCGAGACCGATGTCACGCGGAAGTTGAAGGCTCTGGGGGTGACCATCCATATTGGACATTCTCCAGATAATGTGGACGATAATGTCGATGTTGTCGTTGTCTCATCTGCTGTTAAGGAGACGAATACCGAGGTTGTCCGTGCAAAGCAGAAAGGTATTCCCATTATCCGTCGCTCGGAGATGCTTGCCGAGCTTATGCGGATGAAATACGGGATAGCCATAGCCGGGACACACGGTAAAAGCACCACGACATCCATCGTTGGAGAGATACTTGTGGAGGGAGGACTTGACCCAACAATAGTTGTTGGCGGACGCGTTGTTAGTCTCCGTTCGGGTGCAAAACTTGGAACATCTGACTACTTCGTTGCCGAGGCGGATGAATTCGACCGCTCGTTCCTGGAGCTTAACCCCACCCTTGCCGTCATAACGACCCTCGAGGCGGAGCATCTCGAGTGCTACGGCAGCTTCGACGAGCTCAAAGCGGCGTTCATTGAGTTTGCAAATAAGGTCCCGTTCTATGGCTCGGTTATCCTTTGCCTCGATGAGAGAAGCATCCAGGAGATAATCCCGCAGATAGAGAAGAACATCATAACTTACGGGCTTTCCACACAGGCGGACATAAGGGCAAGCAGGCTGTTTTTCTCCGAGAACGGGAGCCGCTTCGACCTCGAGATAAGAGGAAAAAGAATATCCGGATTTAAATCCCGGCTGCTCGGACTCCATAATGTAAAGAATATCCTGGCAGCGGTCGGTGTGGGACTTGAGCTTGACATCCCAATTAAGGATATAAAAAATGCGGTCGGGAGGTTTGCCGGAGTCTACAGACGCTTTCAGGTGAAGGGTGAGATAGCGGGTATCCTTGTTGTGGATGATTTCGCTCACCACCCAACAGAGATACGGGCGACGCTTCAAGCTGCAAAACTCGGATACAACCGCAGAGTCATAGCGGTCTTCCAGCCACATCTCTACAGCCGAACGCAGATGTTCTACAACGAGTTCGGGAAATCTTTCTTTCAGAGTGATGTGCTTATTGTTACCGATGTCTACGCTGCCCGTGAGGAGCCACTCGAGGGTGTGACAGGCGAGCTTATTGCGGATGCCGCAAGAAAGTTCGGACACAGAGAGGTCTACTATATCGAGGACAGAGACCGTATCCCCAGCTTTGTTCTCAACCTCGCACGACCGGGGGATATGATAATAACACTCGGTGCTGGTGATGTCTGGAAAGTATGCGACAAGATAGTTGATGAACTCAAGGGGAAATGAGAAGATTGACATTAGATATTGACAGGATAAGTCGGCTACTTCCACGAGGAAGGATTTTCCCTGATGAGCTTCTCTCCCGCCATACCTCCTTTGGTGTGGGAGGAAGATGTTCTGCGCTTGTTCTACCCTCGGATGTCGATGAGATTGTCTCGCTTGTGCGACATCTTACCGAGAGAGAGAACCCGTTTATTGTTATAGGAAATGGGACGAACCTTCTCGTATCGGACAAAGGATATGAAGGCGTTGTGATAAAGCTTGCTGATAATCTTTCCCTGATTGAGCAGAGGGGCGAGATTCTCTTTGCTCAATCGGGTGCCTCACTTTCTGAACTCATTGACTTTGCAATAGAGCATACTCTATCGGGGCTCGAAAAGCTTGCTGGTATCCCGGGAACGGTTGGTGGAGCTGCCTGGATGAATGCAGGAGCATACGGTGTCTTCTTCGGGGACAGAGTCACATCTCTTGAGGTTGTGTCATCCTCTGGAGAAAAGCTTGCAATCGATAACCCGAAGTTCTCATATCGCACCGGCTTCGAGGGGAAAGAAGGGGCTATCGTAACGGGAGTATATCTGAAACTTACGCCAGGAGACAAGAAAGAGCTTGCCTCTGTTGCTTCAGACATCCTTGAGAAGCGAAGGATGAATCAGCCTCTCGATATGCGCTCTGCTGGATGCATATTCAAGAACCCTCCGGGGGATTCGGCAGGGAGAATAATCGACTGGCTCGGCTTAAAAGGGAAAAGGGTTGGCGGTGCGCAGGTCTCGCCGGTTCACGCGAACTTCATCGTGAACACGGGCAATGCGACCGCATCGGACATATATAACCTTATAAAGCTCGTGAGGAGCAAGGTCTTTGAGAAGACACGCATCGCTCTCTCACTGGAGGTGGTAACGGTTGGCAAATTTTAGGAGGAAAAAGAGACTTCTACGACCGCTCTTGTTTGTATTTCTCTTTCTTTCCGGGATTGTAGCAGTTGCTCTTTCTCCCCTTTTCGATATAACCTCTGTGGAGGTGGC
>NATO01000037.1 GCA_002085385.1 candidate division Zixibacteria bacterium 4484_93 | reverse complement strand
TCTTGTGTCTTGCCTGCTGCGCCGTTGTAGGTCATCCCGAGGGCAATCGATATACTCAACGGGGAGATAAAGACATTCTTACCTGCATCCTCGCGGACAAGCTCGGAGAATAGGTTAAAACCGAAGAGCGTATTCGCCGAGATAATCTCCTCATCAACCGAATGTAGGGTATCACCAGCCACACCGGCTACCCCCATCGAGAACAGAAAAACAGAAAGCAAAACAATACCGAATAGAGACCTCATCATCATACCCCCTCGACGGAGCTCAACATTCTGTGAATAATATCAAAACATACAGGGCAAGTCAATCTATTTTTTGCTGTTGGAATAAATTATTCGTTTATTATATTCATAGCATTCACAACCTACACAACTTTGAGGAGGTTATTATAATGGTGCATCTGTCCCAGAAGGAGCTTAGAGAGGTCCTTGTCGATGGGAGCCAATGGGCAGTGAGAAACGGGTTCGGCTGGAAAGAAGACACTATCTTCACAGAAGAGAAAGGGAAGATGGATTTTGCCAACCCGGAAAACCTCTCGAAACGGGCTTTCGAGCGAGGACTGCCACAGCTCGGGACACTCGGAGCAGGGAACCATTTCCTCGAGATACAGACAGTCGAACGGATATTCGATGAGAGAACGGCAAAAATCCTCGGACTCTTCGAGGGACAGGTAACCGTTATGGTCCACACAGGCTCCAGAGGACTGGGTTTTCAGGTCTGCGAGGACTATATGAAAGAGTTCATCCCCGCTATGGCAAGATACGGGATAAATTTGCCCGATAGGCAACTTGCCTGCGCCCCAATATCATCACCGGAGGGGAAAAGATACCTTGGTGCGATGGCATCGGCGGCAAACTATGCCTGGGCAAACCGCCAGATGATTACTCACTGGGTCAGAGAATCGTTTGAAAAAGCGCTTGAAACCCCGGCAGAAAGGCTCGGTATGCACATTCTCTACGATGTAGCACACAATATCGCAAAGTTCGAGACACATATCGTAGACGGGAAAAAGATGAAGCTGCTTATCCACCGAAAGGGAGCAACAAGGGCATTCGAACCGGGAAACAGGGAAATACCGGAAGAATTCAAAAAGACAGGTCAACCGGTCATCATCCCAGGCGATATGGGAACAGCATCATACATACTCGTCGGAACAGAGACCGCAATGCAGCGCTCGTTTGGCTCGACCTGCCACGGAGCAGGAAGGGTTATGTCTCGCCACGCCGCAATACGAAAAACAAAGGGAAAAGACATCGTATCCGAGATGGAAAAAAGGGGAATCTATGTCCGGGCAAAGAGCAGAAGAACACTGGCAGAGGAGGTGCCGGAAGCATATAAAGATATAGACGAGATTGTTGAAGCGGTCTGCGGAGCAAACCTATCAAAAAAGGTCGCAAGACTTGTGCCTCTCGGTGTCGTGAAAGGGTAAAACTATTTCCCTTGACAAAACACCACACAAATCTATTTTAGTGAAAACATTCACATTCTCTTCGCAAAGGAGGAAAAAATGGGAGAGAAAAAACTCACAAGAGAGGAGTTGATTAAGAAGGCGGAGCGTCCGGGCAAACTTGCTATGCAGCTCCACCCGTTCTATCAGGGGAAGGTTGAGGTGGTGCCAAAGTGCATTATCAGGGATTTCCAGGATTTCGGCATCTGGTACACACCGGGGGTTGCCAAGCCCTGTATGGACATCTACAACAACCCCGATATGGTCTTCAAGCACACAAACAAAGCTAATATGATAGCTGTCGTGTCCGACGGAACAAGGGTTCTGGGGCTCGGTGATATCGGTCCCGAGGCAGGTCTTCCTGTTATGGAGGGCAAGGCTCTTCTTTTCAAATATCTTGGCGGAGTTGATGCTGTGCCAGTCTGCCTCGACACAAAGGACCCTGACAAGATAATCGAAACAGTGCTTCTCATTCAGCCTTCATTTGGCGGAATAAACCTCGAGGACATCTCCCAGCCAAAGTGCTTCTATGTACTTGAGCAGCTCAGGAAGCGCGCAAGGATACCTGTCTGGCATGACGACCAGCAGGGAACAGCCGCGGTCACGGTCGCGGGACTCATAAACGCTGTTAAAATCGTGGGGAAGAAACTTCCAGAGATAAAGGTCGCTATGATAGGGGTAGGAGCTGCTAATGTCAGAATTGCACATCTCCTCTTCGATATCGGCATCGACCCGAAGAATGTCATCTTAGTCGATTCCAAGGGAACACTCCACACCGACAGGGATGACCTTCCAGAGAGATATAAGGAGAAATGGGAACTGGCGCAGATGACCAATCCTCACAAGGTCAGAGGAGGCATCCCTGAGGCAATGAAGGGAGCAGATGTCTGTATTGCACTGTCGAAATCCGGGCCCGGTGTCATTGAGCCTGAATGGGTTTCAACTATGGCAAAGGATGCAATACTCTTCACCTGTGCAAACCCCGTGCCGGAGATATTCCCCTGGGATGCAAAGGATGCAGGAGCAAGAATTGTCGCAACAGGAAGAAGCGATTTCCCCAATCAGGTGAATAACTCTCTTGGTTTCCCAGGTATCTTCCGCGGGACACTCGATGTCCAGGCAAAAACAATCACAGACGAGATGTGCATCGCTGCCGCACTCGAGCTCGCCAAGGTAGCAGAGGACAACGGGCTGCGGGAAGACTACATCATCCCGACTATGGACGAGTGGGAGGTATTTCCACGGGAGGCGGTTGCTGTCGGTATGAAAGCCATCGAGCAGGGAATAGCAAGAATAAAGATGTCAAAAGAAGAGCTGTTCAAGGTCGCCGAAGCAAAGATTAAAAGAGCAAGAGAAGAGACCCAGCTCCTTATAAACAAGCAGTTCATTCCACCTGCTCCACCCGAACCGGAAGGTATATGAGAGAGAAACTTGGCAAAATGCCTCTACCCATAGTGGAGAGGTTATCGGTTTATCTCCTGACTCTTTTAGATATAAAATCCGAGGGGAGGGTTTCCGTTTCCTCCCTCGAGCTGGCGGAGAGAAATGGGTTCTCATCGGCGCAGGTCAGGAAAGACCTATCCTGTTTTGGCACATTCGGCAAAAAGGGAACAGGATACGACATCGACCTCCTCATCGAAAAGATAAGAGGTATCCTCGGGCTTAAGCGAACCTGGAGACTTGCACTCATCGGGCTCGGAAATCTCGGGAAAGCACTTATCACTCACAAGGGGTTCACAACAAGGGCATTCGAGTTCGTTGCGATATTCGAGAAGAAACCATCTCTGGTGGGCAAGCAGTATAAGGGCATACAGATTTACAATATCGAAAATCTGGATAAGATAGCCAAAGCTAAAAGGATAGAGATAGTTGTTCTGACCATACCGAAAGAGGAGGTAGCAGGAGTCTATGAAAAGGTCATTGTCGCTGGAATCCCAGCCGCCCTGAACTTTACACCGGTTAGACTCCTGTCAAAAGGAAACACCCTCGTCAAGAATGTCAACTTCTTCCAGAACCTGGAAACCCTGACCTTCTATCTCTCAAATTTTTGAAAAAATCTCTTGACGAGAAGGAAATCTTTTATATTTTGATGCACCTATAAGTGAAAAAAATAACTTACTCCTGCGAGGGAAAAGTAATGAAGAGAGTTTTCTTACCAGAAAAGAAACTCAAGCAGTTTTTCTCAAAGATTTCACAGGAATACGAGCTTTTTGCCTGTGCAAAGTCGGAGGAGACAAACCGTATCGTTCGGCTCGATGATATACCGGAGGAGTTCGAGTTCGCTCCTGTCAGAACAGCGGAGAGCCTGAGACTTTTCCTCTTGAAACTCCGACAGTTGGTAGCGAAGTATCCATCAGATGAGTTCAAGGAGATAACACCCAATTTCCCCAGAAGGGCTGTTATCGGTGTCAAGGGATGCGACATAAGGGCTATCAAGATATTCGACGAGGTATTCCTGAACGACCCAGACTATGTCGACCCGTTCTACAAATCGGCAAGGGAATCTCTTTTCCTCGTGAGCATCGACTGCACCGATGCACTGGATACCTGCTTTTGCAACCTGCTTGGGGATAAACCTTATGCCGAGGAAGGGTTCGATATCAACCTCTCACCCGTCGAGGGGGGATATGTTGCTATCGCAGGAAGCGACAGAGGTGATGAAATACTCTCCTCACTCTCGCTTTCGGAGGCGGAGCAGCAGGCTATCTCGCAGATGGAGACAAACAGGAAAACTGTTCTGGCAAAGCTCGAAGAGATAAACAAAGATTTCAAGACAGAGAAGAGCTACCGGGAGCTGCTCGAGGCATCCGAGGGCTCTAACGGATGGGAAACAGCAGCAGATTGTGTCGGATGTGGCGCCTGCACAAATATCTGCCCTACCTGCTTCTGCTTCACACTATACGACCTGAAGGGAAAGGATGCAAACTATCGATTCTCTGTCTGGGACTCCTGCCAGTATTCAGGATTTGCCCGTATGGCAGGTGGAACAAACCCGAGGAGAAGTTTGCTCGAGAGGTTCAAGCATAGATACAACCATAAGTTCCTGCACTATCCGATACGATATAACGGTGTCTATGCTTGCGTCGGCTGTGGAAGGTGCATCGTCAACTGCCTCGGCAAGATAGACATCAGGCAAACATTCAAGAAGCTCGACGAGGCAGCCAAAACTGCTGTATCGAAGGAGTAGCTGTATAATGAAGAATATCTACTATCCATACAAAGCCGAGCTGACAAAGATAAAGGATGAGACCTCAAATATAAAGACCTTCTTCCTCAAGCTCTCCCAGCCGCTTACATTCAAGGGGGGACAGTTTATGCAACTCTCTGCCCCTGGAATCGGTGAAGCACCATTCACTCCATCATCCGAGCCGGGAGAGGTGGATGAGATGACTATCACTATCCTCAAGACAGGAAGAATAACAGATTATCTTCACGAGAAGGTAAAGCCAGGGGACATACTCGGGCTCAGGGGACCATTCGGGCATGGCTATCCAACACATCTTTTCGATGGCAAAACGGTTCTCGTTATCGGCGGTGGTGTTGGACTCGCACCGCTTAGAGCTTGCCTGTATGCACTATTCGGCGAATGCTACGACAGGGTGAATAGAATCTCCATAAAATATGGAGCCAGGTCCCCGTATGACCTTGTCTTCAGGGATGAGTATGAGGAGTGGGCGAAGAAGGAGAAGGTCGATATGTCCATCAGCATCGACAGACCACATCCTGAATGGGAAAAGGGTGCGTTCAAATTCGATGGTGTTTCACAGACTGTCGGGCTCGTGACGGTGCTTTTAGACAACCTCGATGTCGACATCGAAAACACATATGCTGTCTCCTGCGGCCCTGAGATTATGCTTAAGTTCGTGACATACAAGCTACTCGACCTTGGCTTCAAGCCGGAGCAGATATATCTTTCGATGAACAGGCGGATGTCCTGTGGCGTCGGCAAGTGCCATCGCTGCAACATAGGACCGTATTATCTCTGCAAGGACGGACCGGATATGTGCTATGCGGATATTATGAACTATGACCCATTTGGCTCTTTGTGAATAAGAACGGAGTATGATGCAAGAAAAAACAAAGAGAATCTGCACATTCTGCCCAATGAATGATACATTCTTCATTGAAAGGGGGACAATCTCGGCTCAGTTCTCAGGAAAGGAACTGATAAGCACCGAATACGACCCCGATGGCAGAGGATTGTGTGCGAGGGGAAACTTCATAACGGAACTCATACGCTCCCCCGAGAGGGTCCGCTTCCCGATACTCGACTCCAGAGAAGCATCCTGGGAAAAAGCCAGGAAGGTCCTGCAGAAGGCTTTATCGTCGAGCGAGCGGATAGGAATTATAACCGACGGCAGCATAACGCTCGAACAGGCTTACATCCTCGGAGAACTGGCAGAATCGACAGGTGCAAAACTCTCCCTTTCCGACACATCGGACTGGCTCGCTGGAATGTTTGCCAGAACCAGAGGAACACACCTCGAGGATATAGAGAAGACAAGCTTCCTACTCGTAGTCGGTGATATCCTCTCCGAGCATCCGACTATCGGGAGGCATATACTTAAATCGAGATACGGTTCAAGAGGAGCAGATACCTGCGTCGTCGACTCGGTTCCATCGAGGACAAGCTGGTTCTCAAGAACAGGCAATATCCATCTAAAACCGGGCAGAGAAGCAGAATTTATCGCTATGCTCGCCAAACTCGCCGGAGTCGAAGAATACAATGACATCGACATTTCACTGCTCGCAGAGAGATGCGGCGTGACACCAGATGTTGCCAAATGTATCCTCACAAGATTTAAGGATACCGAAGGCTCCATCCTGATAATCTCACATACAGAAGGACATACGGAAAATATCCCTCTCCTGTATGAAGCAGGGTATAAGCTGACAGAGAAGCTCGATAAAGGGTTCTTACCACTCACAACATACTCGAACTCGGTTGGCATCGTCAGGATGATAAAAAATCTTGTCCCAATAAGTGAGATGATAAGCTGTATCGAGCAAGGAGAAATAGACACACTCATCTGCATCAACTGCTGCGCATTCTGCCAGCTGCCAGCCGCAACAACTGTATTAGACAAGCTGACAAACAGAATACTTATATCGCCGATAAAACCTGCAGAAAATGGGAACTACAACATCGTTCTGCCCACAGGATTCATCTTCGAATCGAACGGAAGCTATCTGACTATCTCGGGTGATATTCTCCCGTTCCCCGATGAGTTCTCACCCGTGAACGGGATACCGACACTCGAGTCGCTCCTGCTCGACATCAGCAAGCTCATAGGTAAGGAGATATCCATCCCCGATGCGGAGAAGATAAGAGAGACACTGGATAGTTTCAAGCCGATGGAAAAGGCAGAATTTCTCACCGACAGCAAGGAAACCGACACCCTTCTGACTGCTGTTGCAAAAGCTCTTCCGACCCATCTCGGGGCAGGTTTCCTAACCAGAAGAACAGAGTATAACAAAAACTACTTTCCCACACCATTGATTGAGATAAGCAAGCAGAAAGCAAACGAGCTTGGCGCGAAAGATGGCGAAACCGCTCTGGTTACAAGCGACTACGGAACCGCCTGCTTTACCGTCAAGACGGTGTCTGATATGCCAGAGAATGTCGTTTCTCTCCCCGTACACTATAGGGAAACAGCTACAATATTTGGCAGGGGACTGAACAAATCTGTTGGTCCCGTGCTGGTAAGCATCCGGAAGGAGTAAGAGAGGTGGAACAGGAGACGCAGTATAGGGTTTATGTTAACCTGGATTATTGTATCGATTGTAAATCCTGCGAGGTTGCCTGTGCCAATTCCCACAATGTCTGGCATAACCTTTCCCGCGGCTATGTGGATGAGATAGCAGGAATTCCCCAGCACTGTCGTCACTGCAAGGATGCTGCCTGTGTCGCTGCCTGTCCTCAGGATGCGATGTATAGGGATGAGAGCGGCATCGTGAGGAGAAAAAGCTTCCGGTGCACGGGCTGCAGGTCCTGCGCCATCGCCTGCCCGTTCGGGGCGATAAACCCCGAGCTCATACGGCACACCATCAGCAAGTGTGACCTGTGTATCACACGGCTCGAAGATGGAAAACTTCCCGCCTGCGTCGCCACCTGCACGACAGGAGCACTGGAGTTCAAAAAACTGGATGAGACTTACAAGGAAAAGACAGTTCTGGGAGCACGGAACCTTGGAAAACTCATAAGGAGATAACAGGGAGAACAAATGATAATCTTCAACTACCTTGTATTCCCTGGATTTCTGTTTGCAATAATTATCGGGCTTCTGACCGTCTGGTATGACAGGAAGATAACGGCGCGGGTTCAGTGGCGGGTGGGACCACCGTGGTATCAGGGCTTCGCTGATATTCTGAAACTGTTCGCCAAGGAGACATTTATACCGGCCACGGCAAAGAGAACAGGCTTCGTTCTGGCACCCTTTATCGGTTTCTCGACGGCACTGCTTGTCGCAGCTATGCTCGGTGTTGCAGGATTGTATCCAAAGATGAGCTTCACAGGGGATATTATTGTCCTCTGGTATCTTCTGATGATACCGTCCATCGCCATTATATTCGGCTCATCAGCATCGGGGAACCCCATCTCACAGGTCGGCTCATCCCGCGAGATGAAGCTGTTTATGTCCTATGAGCTTCCATTCGTAATTATCCTCTTCAGCATAGCGGCAAAGGCACACTCTCTATCCATCGGCGGGATTATCGAATACCAACGGGCAAATGGAGCCAATCTCTGGAGCTTATCGGGTATCATCGGATTTGTTGTGGCAATCATCTCAACACAGGCAAAGCTGGGGCTCGTCCCGTTCGACATCCCCGAGGCAGAAGGCGAACTCGCATCCGGCATTATGCTCGAATACTCAGGCTCACTCCTTGCAATCTTCAAATTGATGAAAGCGTTGCTCCTTTATACCTTACCGTTATTCCTTATAACCGTTTTCCTCGGTGGGATGAATCTGCAGGGGTTTGGAATACTCTGGTTTATCATAGAATATCTGCTGATTGTATTTATTATAAGCCTCATTCGGAACACCAATCCGAGGCTGAGAATAGACCAGGCTATGAACCTTTTCTGGGCGATTCTAACACCGCTTGCGATTCTGTCTGGAATATTGAGCTATGTTGGACTGTGAAACTGCTCATAGGAAGGGAAAGTATATATGAGTCTTAAGATGAAGGCGTTCAAGAAGTCGATATGGGTATACCATATCGCTTGCTCACCGTGCAACAACTGCGATATTGAGATACTCGACCTCCTGACACCGCGGTTCGATGTCGAGCGGTTCGGGATACTGCTGGTCGGCTCGCCACGACACGCCGATGCACTGCTCGTGACAGGTATGGTGAACAGGCTCACCAAGCCGAGACTCATAGAGGTCTATCTCCAGACACCGAAACCGAGGGTTGTCTTTGCATTCGGTTCCTGCGGTATATCGACCGGGATATTCGCAGGCGGATACAACACGGAAGGACCAATAGATAAAGTCATCCACGAGGTGGACCCGGAGGGGATTGTCGTCTATGTCCCCGGATGTCCACCGAAGCCCGAGGCTATGATAGATGCTATCGTTAAGGCACTGAAGGCATTATAAAAGAGGGAATGAGATGATAGACGGAATCAAAGAACAAAAAGACCCGAATTTCTACATAGACGATATAAAGGAAAGATTCGGAGAAAAGATACTGGATACTGCACACCCGAGGCAGAGCAGGATATATATTCTGGTCGACAAAAAGGATGCTCCCGAGATAGTGAAATATATATTCTACGAGTATGCGGGGAGGCATTCAATCTCATCCGGCGTCGATACACCCGACGGTGTGGAGATATTATACCATATGGCTCTCGACAATCAGAGGGACATCTTTATCAATGTCAAGACGCTCGTCCCAAGGGAAGATTTTAGGATAGAATCCATCGGGAAGGATATCCCCGCATTTGAATGGATTGAACGTGAGATACACGAACTTTTTGGGGTTGAATTTGTCGGGCACCCCGACATAAGGCATCTGCTTCTGGCTGATGACTGGCCCGAGGGAAAATATCCAATGAGAAAGGATTTCAGGAAGGACTTTTAGATGAAAAAGAAAACAGTAATCCCGATAGGACCATACCACCCGCTTTTGGAGGAGCCGGAGTTTTTCATACTCTATGTCGATGGCGAGACGGTTGTCGATATGGATGTCAGGATAGGCTACAACCACAGGGCAATAGAGAAAATAGTCGAGAGCAAGACCTGGGACCAGGATACATTCGTCGTCGAGAGGATATGCGGTATATGCTCGACATCGCATCCGTTCGCCTATGTCCAGGCGGTGGAGGATGTAGCTGGAATAGAGGTTCCACCGAGGGCACAGTATATAAGAACCATCATAGCTGAAATAGAGCGGATACATTCACATCTGCTATGGGTTGGTCTTGCTGGACATTTCATCGGATACAACACGGTGTTTATGTGGGCTTGGAAATGCAGGGAGACAATACTGGACATAAGCGAGAAGCTAACAGGGAACAGGAACCATTATGCTATGTTCAAGCCGGG
>NATO01000036.1 GCA_002085385.1 candidate division Zixibacteria bacterium 4484_93 | reverse complement strand
CGAACTTCATCGTGAACACGGGTAATGCGACTGCATCGGACATATATAACCTTATAAAGCTCGTGAGGGGCGAGGTCTTTGAAAAAACCCATATCGCTCTCTCGCTGGAGGTGGTAACGGTTGGCAAATTTTAGGAGGAAAAAGAGACTTCTACGACCGCTCCTGTTTGTATTTCTCTTTCTTTCCGGGATTGTAGCAGTTGCTCTTTCTCCCCTTTTCGATATAACCTCTGTGGAGGTGGCAGGCTGTATCTCCCTCGACGAGGATATGATAATTTCCATTTCAGGCTTATCCGTGGGGGAAAATATTTTCCTTGAGCCGCTGCTCGAGCACTCGCGCTCCCATATTCTGAAGGATAGGCGAATTGAGGATGTCTCCATTCGCAGAAGGTTGCCGGGAGGAATAAGAATAGTGGTTGAGGAGAAACATCCGAGATACCTGCTCCTCTCCGAGCAGCTCTACGGTGTGACGACAGAAGGTGAGCTTCTCCCTCTCGGCAGGAGCTACCCACTGCCAGATGTGCCGCTTATTACAGGAATAAACGGAATAGACCATTCCTGGTATCACAGGAAGATTGCTTCATCCCCGTTTCAGCTTGCCTGTTCGATTATCTCCGAGTTGAGACATGCAAACCTGATAAAGGATGTTTCGGAGGTAAATGTCTCCGACACGACCAGACCGTTTTTCTTCCTCATCTCTCTGCGTTGCCCTGTCTATCTCGACCCGTCGGATATCGAGGACGAGGTCGGGCGAGTTTCCTCTGTTGTGGAGGAGATAAAGCAGGAAACAGATATAAGATACATAGATGCAAGATTTGACAATCAACTGATTGTAAAATATAAAGATAAACCTAATAAGGAAGGTGTGTTATGAAGCAGGAACCGCTTCTTTTATCTGCTTTGGATGTGGCTTCTTCCAAAACAGCGATGCTCATCTGTGAGCGAAATATCGATGGGAGTCTCACGCTCATAGGGTTCGGTGAGGCAAGGACAGATGGTGTGGAGAGAGGGAACATAACCAATCTGGAGAAAGTGGTGAAATCGATTCAGAAGGCTGTTCGGGATGCCGAGACGATGGCAAATGTCAGGATTGACTCCGTTTCAACATCTGTATCGGGTGAGCATATCCGCTGCATTCAGAGCAGGGGAGTTCATCCTGTCGCATCAGGTGAAAAGGGGGAGATAACCCGTGAGGATGTTGAGAAGGTTATTGAAGCGGCACAGGCTGTTGCTGTTCCGTCGGACAGTGAGATAGTGGACTGCATAGCCCAGAGCTTCGTCGTCGATGGGCAGGAAGGTATAAAAGACCCTATCGGGATGACGGCTGTTCGCCTTGAGGTCGATGCGACAGTTATAACCGCTGGGAAGACGCAACTGGAAAATATAAGACATTCTGTGGCGAGGTCGGAGCTCAGCGTCTCGGATACCTTTGTAGGGATAGAAGCATCATCTGTTGCGACCCTGACCCCTGAGGAGCGTGATATGGGGGTGGCAGTTGTTGATATCGGTGCCGGGCTTACACAAACAGCTGTCTTCCTTGGGGGGAAGATGAAATTTATTCATATATTCGGTTACGCAGGGAATAGCGTAACTAAGGACATAGCTGCCGGATGTGTCCTCCCTTTCGAGCAAGCAGAGAAGCTAAAGCTTGAGCATGGAGACCTTCTTATTCCTCCCGACAACCAGGAAAATATCGATATCCCGGGTATTGCAGGGAGGGAGCCGAGGAAGATAAAAAAGTTATTCCTCGGTGAGATAATCGAGGCTCGGTTCGAGGAAATCTTCTCCTTTGTGAAAGAGGCATTGGAGAAGCAGAACCTATACAATAAACTTATCACAGGGATTGTTCTGACTGGTGGAAGTTCCCAGATGCCTGGTATTGTTCCGTTTGCCGAGAGGTTCTTTGGACTGCCTGTGCGGATAGGTTTTCCGGCGAGGCTCGGTGGGATGTCCAATCTTGTCAATGCCCCCGCTTACTCTTCATCCGTAGGAACAGTTCTTCTGAGCTCCTCGTTTGCTGGAGAAAAGCAGTCTGCCTCAGGGAAAGGGGAGGGGGAACGGGGGCTTCTTGGTGTTTTGACAAAGTGGCTGAAGAAGAAATTTTAATATAGGAGGTGTACTATGACATTTGATGAAGTGAGAAGGGAAGAGTTAATTGTCAAGTTGCTGGTTGTTGGTATTGGTGGTGCAGGAGGGAATGCGATAAAGCGGATGCTTCAGGACTCCATTGCAGGTGTGGATTACCTTGCTGTGAACACCGACCTCCAGGCACTGAGGCATTTGTGTGAATTCGGGGCAAGCCTCAGTAAGGAGCCAAGAACTCTTCAGATAGGGAAGGCTGTCACGCAAGGGCTCGGCGCAGGTGGTGACCCTGAGATTGGTCGGAAGGCTGCTGAGGAGAGCAAGAATGAGATAGCGGACGAGCTGCAGGGGTATCATATGGTTTTCATAGCTGCAGGGCTCGGTGGGGGAACGGGAACTGGCGCACTTCCCGTAATTGCTAAGGTTACCAAGGAGCTCGGCATACTGACGGTTGCTATTGTGACCAAGCCGTTTCTGTTCGAGGGCAAAAAGAGGGCTCAGATTGCCGACTCCGGACTCGACCAGATTAAGGACACTGTAGATGCACTCATCCCAATCCCAAACCAGAGATTGCTTTCCCTCGTTGGCAATGATGTTATGGTGGATGAAGCCTTTCAGAAGGTGGATACTGTCTTGAGTGATGCTGTCCGCGGGATAGCCGACCTGATAACATTCAATGGGGACATTAACCTCGATTTCAGCGATGTTAAGAATGTGATTAGAAACTCCGGTGGAAATGCCCTCATCGGTGTGGGAACCGCTTCGGGAGACGACCGCGCCATAGAGGCAGCAAAGAACGCCATCACCAACCCGCTGCTCGAGGATGTCTCTATCGAGGGAGCAAAAGGTGTTCTCGTGAATGTTATGGGAGGAGATATACGCTTTGTGGAGTTCAACAGTGCCTGCGAGTTCATCCAGAATAAGGTCGGCGAGCCGATGGCAAAGACTGGACTTATTATCAACAAGGATATGAGTGAGGAGATGAAGGTCACAGTAATAGTCTCAGGGTTCCAGAAGAGGAAATCCAGAACACTCGGGAAAGGTGGCTATCTTCGTTTTCCGGGGGAAGCGGAAATGACTATCGATAGAAAACCGGAGCCTGTCTCTGATGCAACCGCCAGAATGGAGCTTGTTGCTGAGCCGGATGAAGAGGTTTCTGCTGGCCAGGAGCTGGAAGAGCCGGTCGGAATCGACCCACTTTTTACATCCGATTTCAAGGATATCCCTGCAGATGACCTCGATGTCCCGGCATTTTTGAGGCGCAGAAAAGCAGAACAAAAATAACTCTCTCTCTTCTCTCCCTGCTTGGGTTGCCCACCCCTCGCTTGGTGGGCAGCCTTTTTTATTTGACAAATGACAACTATTTGCTAAATTTCCACTATAATGAAACTATCTTCACTTATTTCCCGAAATGTTGTTCTGCTTGGTTTCTCAGCCGGTGATAAGGAATCCGCTATAAGAGTGCTTGTCGATGAGCTCACGGAGCAAGAATCCCTTCCTGACCCAAGGGGGGCGCTTTCTGCCCTTCTTGAGCGTGAAAAGAATATGACCACAGGGACGGAGGAGGTTGCTTTCCCACATGCAAGGCTTGATTCCCTATCTGACCTCTATCTTCTCTTCGCTATCTCCCCCGATGGAGTGGACTGGGGCGCCATCGACAGGAAAAAGGTGCATTTTATCTATCTTGTGCTCGCTCCTCCGAGTAAGAACTCACTTATGATAAACCTCAACGCGGCGTTTTCTGAGCTTCTCTCTGCTAAAGATGCAAGAAAAATCCTTCTCTCGGCAAAAGCCCCTGCTGATGTTGTGGATTATATAGATTCTCTCAACATCGATGTCGGCGAGGTGGTATTCGCCAGCAATGTGATGAAAAGGGAGATTGTCTCCGCGAAAGAAGACACCACCCTGGGTGAGATTGTTGAAATGTTTTTCAAGCACAAGATAGATACCATTCCTATCCTCGATGCCGGTGGGGAAATAGCAGGTGAGGTCACGGGATACGAAATCCTCAAACTTGGTTTCCCCGACTATACACTTATGCTAAAGGATATGTCTTTTCTAACCGTGTTTGAGCCGTTTATTTCCTTCTTTGAGAAGGACAAAGATACACCAGCTGGTAAGATAATGAACCGCAATATTCCTGTCGTTAGAGAGGACGCCCCAATAACCCAGATTGCATTTATTATGATAAAGCGTCACAGGCGATATGTTTATGTAAAGGACAGCTCTGGCAAACTCGCAGGGATAGTTTCCCGCCGTGACCTTATCTCAAAGATTGTCTTCGGATAAAGAGGGTAAGCATCTATGGTAGCAATTCTCGTTTTGCTGGTTTTTCTGGCGATGTATATTATCATCGCAACGGAGCGGATGAATAAGACGACGATAGCCCTTTTTGTCGGTACCCTCTTTGCACTGGTTGGTGTCCTGAAGGAGAACGAGCCGTTCCAGTTTGTCGATTGGAATGTAATATTTCTACTTGCTGGTATGATGGTGATAGTCAACATAACCTCAAAGAGTGGTCTCTTTGAGTATATTGCTATTTCCCTTTCCAGGCTTGCTGGTGGGCGTCCACTTCTGATACTGATATTTTTGAGCCTTGCTACCGCTTTCATCTCGATGTTCCTCGACAATGTGACTACGGTTCTTTTGATGTGCCCCATATCTATCCTCATAGCGGAGAGGCTCGAGATAAGTTATGTTCCGTATCTTCTGTCGGAGGTTATAGCGTCGAACATTGGCGGTACAGCGACACTAATAGGTGACCCACCAAACATCATCATAGGAAGTGCTGCAGGGCTATCGTTCATCAGTTTCATCCTCAATCTCGCCCCTGTGGTGCTTATAATCCTGGCTGTTTTTGCTTTCAATCTTTATCTGAAATACAGGAAACAGCTCAGAACATCGAGGGACATTCGTGCACGCATCCTGTCGATGGAGCCATCCCGTGCAATTCAGAATCGACCGCTTATGTGGAAGTCGCTTTTTGTCTTATCACTGGTTCTTGTCGGTTTCCTGCTTCATGATGCTATGGGTGTTCTCCCTTCTGTTATTGCCCTTTTTGGTGCAATGCTTCTCCTTATTATCTCCGGTGAGGATGTGGGGAAAGCGCTTTCCAGTGTTGAGTGGACCACACTTTTCTTCTTCATCGGGCTTTTTATGGTTGTTGGAGCACTCGAGAAGGTTGGGGTGATAGAGTATCTCGGTAGGGCTGTTTTATCCCTTACTCATGGTCGGGTCGGTTTCACATCGATGCTCATCTTGTGGTTCTCTGCTGCTGTCTCAGGAATAATCGACAATATCCCCTATACTGCGGCAATGGTTCCGCTCATCAAACAGGTAATCGGCGGACTGTCCGGTGTTCATGTCGGGAATGTCTTCTGGTGGTCACTTGCTCTTGGTTCCTGTCTCGGCGGGAACGCGACCGCTATCGGTGCATCCGCCAATGTCCTTGTAGTCGATTTATCAAAGAAGTACAAGCATCCCGTAAGTTTCCTTGAGTTTGCTCGTTTCGGGATACCGGTTGTGTTCGAGTCGCTTGTGATAAGCTCGTTATATATCTATTTCAGGTATCTGATGCATATATGATGAAGCTCCTTGACAGGTATATTACAGCAGATTTCCTGCGGATACTTTTGCTTGCCTTTGTTGCATTCGTTGTCGTGTTTGTTCTGGTTGACCTCGTAGAAAATCTCGACAAGTTCGTCGACAGTCATACGCCTGTTAAGACGGTGGTTCTGTATTATATTTATTATATCCCTTATATTCTTACTCTCACCGCTCCGATTGCTGTTCTTCTCGCGGGTGGTTTCTCGGCTTCCATCAAGAATAAGAACTATGAGATAGTGGCTATCCGTTCCTGTGGGATAGGTACAGCGAGGATTTCTCTTCCGATACTGTTTGTCGGTTTTCTTGTTGTTGTATCCGTTTTTCTGCTGTCAGAATTTATTGTTCCAAGGACCAACTTGCTTAAGAACCGGATTCGCCGTGAGAAAATCCTTAAGAGACGCTACCGGCAGAGTCCAAGGCTTCTTGTGAACTATCTTTATCAGTCTGAGGGTGGCAAAATTTACTATTTCCATACATACCGCCCGAAGCAGGAGAGAGGAGACCGTGTTGTTGTGCAGTTCTTCGACGAAAGCAGGGTTGTCCGCCGTATCGACGCGGAAAGGATATTTCGGAAGGGAAATACCTGGCTCCTCGTGAACGGGGTTGACCGCATTTTTCAGGGTGAGAAGGAGACAGCTTTCCCGTTTGACACATTGATTGCACCGATAGATGAGTCCCCCGATGAATTCAGATATGTTCAGGTCTCTCCGGATGAGATGGGAATAGTTGACCTCGCGCTTTATATAAAGAAGCTTCGTTCCTCCGGTGCCCCTGTCACAAAAGAGCGTGTTGACCTTCTGGTCAAGGTAGCCTACCCTATGACAAATCTGATTATTCTCTTTCTTGTTCTGCCGCTCTCTTTTCACTTTCGCCGTGGTGGGTTCCTCTTCGGTATCGGTGAGGGGGCGTTCTTCTCGTTCATATACTATGTACTTCTCCGCTTTGGGCAGGCTCTGGGCTACAGTGGTGACCTCCCACCTGTTGCTGCCGCTTTCCTTGGAAATATTGTCTTTCTTGCCTGTGGACTATATATTTTTTTCCGCTACAATGAGTAGCTCATTTCAAGAACAGTAGCTTTAGCGTTCTGCTTTGGCCATCCGTTCTTGCTATATACACGCCGGCTGGAAGCTCTTTCGGGCTCCATCTTGCAGTTGAACCATCAACAGGTATCCTGGCAATGAGTTTCCCCTTCACATCGTAGATAGAAACTGTCTTTCCTCCTGCTGTTCGGATGACAACCGTTCGATTGAACGGGTTCGGGTATGCAGAGAGCCCAACTCTACCGGGTTGTGATGTTTCTATGCCGGTGGGAGAGCTAACAATGAATGGCCCGTATATCTTCTCGGTGTAATTTCCGACAACATCTGTTCCCGATAGGTTGAAGAAGAGGTTATCGGTGATGATATCAGGTATAAAATTGACGGTAAATATTGACTCATCCGGGCTCGAATAGCTGGTAGCGATTGTGTCCCAGGTCGACATACTGTCGTATGAGACGGAGAGCAAGAATGTTGCCCCCTCGAAATTGTCGTGCTTGAAACAGGTCAAGGGATAGCTTGTCCCTATATAGAATGTATCGGGGAGGGATACCGTATCCATATCCACCCTGGGTGGAACGAAGAAGTTAAGTATCCTTGCCATAAGATAGAGTTTTATATTTGATGGCAATGAGTTATCGATATTCCCGAATATAAACGGCAGATACACCGTTGCCCCGACCATAAACTCTGTATCCTTGTGTAATGGTGGAAAAGAGCGTCTCTGCATCCCTCTGGCAGGAGACTTGGACTCTACCCCAGTGAACACAAAGCTTGCGTATGGAGCCGCAGGAGATTCCAGATTCATATCGATATCATCCACCGACTCCCTTGGCCCCGTGTCCTCTGTACCATAGTATGTAATATCATCCAATCCATCTGCAAGTGAGCCAGGGAATCCGTGAAGCATCGTGAAGTGTGGGCCTGTCGTATCCAGAAGGAGACAGGCAAGATAGTCGAATATTGGATGATATGTAGAATGTAGTGCGGATGTGTCTCCGTAGTTATAAGCGAAATCGTTTCCCTCGATAAAAAGCCCCCTCGGTTTTCCCCGTAAGGGTATCTCGGGTGGGTCGATGAATGAGATAAGACTGTCCAATTCCCAGTCGGCAAGCATCCTTCCACCTGATGAGGGCCAGCCTGTTGTTAGGAATATCATATCGTATGCATCGAGTGGCGGTAGTTCTGTTCCTACATCGACTGACACGGAGTCTATCATCCACTCGCCTGCTACTGCCGTGGCGTAACTGTTTAGAGTTAACATCGAGTTGAGAAGTTCAAATGTCGGTGTAGTCTCGTATTCCATCCCCATTGAGTCTGGCACGACAATTAGATTATCGGGACCAGAGCAGTCCATAATGTAGATGTTAAATGTGTCGGCAAACTGCGCCGTCAGAGACGATGCACCTGAAAGTAAAAAAATGATAGACAAAATATACAGGTATCTCTTCATATTCCTCCCTTTAAGGCTATTCTATGAATAGATGAAAACTGTTGTGCCATCTCCAGTGTTTATCTCAGCAGGAGAATTTTCTTAACCTCTCTCTCACCATTACAGGTAAGCGAGATGAGATAAACCCCCGATGGGAATTGTTCCGCATTCCAGTTGGTGCTGTGGTATCCAGCGGGGAGTTGCTCATCGATGAGCGTTTCGACCCTTCTCCCGAGGATGTTAAACACAGAAACGGTGGTTCTGCCAGAGGAACTTGTCGTGAACTCGATTTTCGTGTTTGAGTTAAACGGGTTGGGGAATGCATCGATTTTGCAGATTTCAGGCAATCTGTTTGCCCCGAGGATATTTTCTCTTTCGGTGATTTTTATATCATCGATATACCAGCCTATTGCGTTTCCGGAGCCGTCTGTGCCCACCTCCCAGCGAATGATTACGAAGTTTGTATCAACATCCGACAGGTCGAACACGACGAGGTGCCAGAAGTTCCCTGTCTCCATGCCACCGAAGCCAGGCTCTCCGCCTATGAATGGATTATGGGAGGATATAGTACCAGGGTATCCACCTACTGGTTCTATCACAGAGAAACTCTCACCGCCATCTGTGGACAACTTAACATTCCCGCCATCAAAATATCTACTCTCGAACTCACCATCGAACTGATACCACTGCCAGAAGGTAAGCACAGGGTTCACAAGGTCCCCGGTAAAGAGTTGCAGGTCGAGTGAAAGGTCGGCAATGTTCGGGTAGTTCCCGTTTAAGATAGTTCCCCAGCAGTGTGTTCCAGAATGTGCCCCTGGCAGAGGGATAAGTGATGTATCGGGTTCTCCCCAGCCCCAGGTTTCACCGGAGTCCGGAGTCGCAGACAGCCTACCATCGTCTATCTCGAGGTCGACATTGTAAAGCTCGGGCGAAAGGGAGGTATTTATCTCAAGTGTATCATCTTTACCGATTGTCACGCCATCTAAGGCGTACGGTAGGTAGTGCGAACAGGAGAAATTTACCCTCCATATCCCTATCATAACCGAGTCGAGGAAGAATGTTCCGTCGATGTCCGTTGTGTCGGCAACATTCTGCCCCTCAACGCTTACTATCACCCCGCTGTCATTGTCAGAGTATCTCAGGTCGACTGTGCCGTGTATCACCCCGAACGCCTCGGAGGCACCGACATCATCCACATACCAGCCAGGGTAATCGGATAGGATTTCTGTTGCCCCAAAGTGAAACCGGATGTAGACGGTGTAATCGATATAGTCCAGTAGGCTGCATTCTACCTTTTCCCAGCCATCGCTTGTCCCCGAGAAGCCGGGCAGCCCCGATATGGACGAGCCTGTTCCCATTTCCGGTGTCGGGTATCCATCTTCGGGAAACAGAACCTCCCATGTGTCTCCATCGTCGGTCGAAATTTCCACTACACCGCCGTCTCTTCCCTCCTCTGTCTGATACCAGTGCCAGAATGTGAAATATGGATGGTTTGACCCGCCAAGCATAATTCGTGGGGTATAGAGGTAATAATCGGCGTAATCCTCGTAATATCCAGAGATATTTGTCCCCATACAGTATGGGCTACTGTGAGC
>NATO01000035.1 GCA_002085385.1 candidate division Zixibacteria bacterium 4484_93 | reverse complement strand
GTTGGAGTTGTTCTTCCACCGGATGATAGGGATGAGAACAATAGGATAAGCAGGATGCTTCTTGTTGGTGGGCGTCAGAAAAGCCTTATCTTCTCTGAGATACAGGCTCGTCCCGTCTCTCCTGAGCCTGAGTGGATAGAGTTTCGCAATATATCGTTCGAGCCTATTTCCCTTGTCTCGTGGGGTATAACCGACCATACCGACACGGTTTATTTTGATGTGGATGTCACCGTTGGTAGTGGAGAATTCTTCATTATAACGGAGGACTCATTGGGATTTCGCAATGTCTGGGCGGAGGCTGTTTGTCAGGTGTATGAGCTGGGGGATTGGCTCACTCTTAACAATGCAGGGGATTCCCTTTTCCTGCTCGATGAGCACAATCTTGAGGTTGAGTCGGTCATCTACACATCGGATTGGTTTTCTGGTTGTGATAGAGGTGTCTCGCTTGAGCGAGTGAACAGCTTTGGTGATTCCCGTGATAAGGAGAACTGGTGGTGTTCTCGCTCTCCTGATGGAGCGACTCCCTGCAGTGAGAATACGACCCCGCAGGCTTCCTGGGAAAATGTTCTGATGAATATTACTCCGAACCCGTTTGACCCGAGGCAGGAGCAGGCGGCAATCGAACTCTATCTTCCGAGGGAGGCTACCCGTGTCACTCTCAAGGTTTATGACCTCGATGGCAGGCTCGTTCGTATTATAGCAGATAATGAGCGTGCCTCGACATTGTTTCACTGGGACGGTAAGGATAAAAGAGATAAATATGTTCTTTCAGGGGTGTATGTTATCTTTGCTCGGATAGAAGGAGACAGGGTTTTTTCAGTCAAGCATTCTGTGGTCGTTGGACGACGCAGGTAGTTTTTTCCTTGACAAACCCGTAGGAGAAATTATATTTGTCCTCGCTTACTGGAACCTCAAACCAAGGAGGAAGTATGAAAAGGGGTGGACTTGTTGTAGTGGCTATTCTGCTTCTCTTTGTTTCTGGTTTGTTTGCGAGTGAGGCTCGTCTTGGTGGGCTTGCTGGTGGTGGTTGGTATATCCTTGACGAGTCGAATGTTTTCTTTAATCCTGCCTGGGTCGGATTTGATGCCTACCGTGGTTCGGTTCTGGCAGAGCTCGGCACATACAATGGGGTAACCGACCCAACTGGCCAGTATGGTTATGTGAACTTTGGAGTGGGTGATATGCTCACATTTGGTCTTGCCTTCAACCGTGATGAGGGAGAGGTAGGGAGTATCATTGCTGGCTCTGGTCTTCCTGCTCCTCGCAATGGGCTCGACCTTATGGGAGGGCTCAATATCGGTAATCTGAACCTCGGACTCGGGCTCTATAAGTCCGGTGCAAAGGATTATACCAAGAACCTCGATGCGGACACCACTGTCTCTGAATCGACGGAGAAAACAGGCGTTCTCGGTATTCATCTCGGGACTGTCCTGAACTTCGGCGAGAAGAACATACTTGATGCCGGTCTCCACCTTCGCTTTAACAGCTATAAGGATGAGGATGTCGCATCAGGCACCACCGAGACAGAGGAAATCGATGGCGGAATGGCGATAGACCTCGGCATCAGGAGTTTCTATTACATCAACGATGACATTGCTCTTGTCCCGAAAGTCGGTTTCTACACATTCAGTTACAAGGATAAGTATACCAACTCCTCCAATTCAAGCCTTAATGTCACCTCTGGTGATTGGTCGAAGATGACCCTTTTTGCCGGTGCTGGTGCGAACTACGCATTTGGTGATGAGGGTCTTGTCTTTGGTGGGGTTGAGTTTGATATGGACAAGATAACCGATGAGATGGATTCCACCGATGGGACAGTGAAGGAAGAAGATACCTGGATGCTGTTCCCCGTATTCACCGGTGGTGTCGAGGCTCCGATATCCGATAGGTTCACCGCGAGGGCTGGCTTCAAAAAGACTATGGGCTCACACAAGTCTATTGATGACTTTACAGGCGATACCGGTTCCGAGACAACATTCACGGTTTCTGAGACTGATTTCATCGCTCTTGGTCTCGGCGTGAAACTCCTCGACTTCGATATCGATATGACAATGGGTGAGAACCTGCTTTACAATGGCACATACTTCTTGAGCGGAAATCCGTCGAACCTGTTCGGGAAGATGTCTGTAACCTACGACTTCTAAAAGCAAGCTCGCATCTGGATACAAGGGGGGGGAACCGAAAGGTTCCCCTTTTTTATTCTCCAGTGTCTACAGGTTTTTAAGGATAGTTTCTTTTATTCCATCGGGGGTGAGCTTGAGGATGCTGAGAAGTTCTTCTCTCTTACCGTGCTCGATAAATTTGTCAGGGATACCCACAGGGATTATCTTCCCTTTGAATCCGGCTGCAACGCCGAGGGTAGCTATTTCCTCTCCCAATCCACTGGTAAGGGTGCCCTCTTCTACCGTAAAGATAATATTGAAATGAGTAAATATGTCGTTTAACATCTCGCAATCCATTGGCTTGATAAAGCGTGCGTTGAAAATGGCAGGCTTAATTCCTTCACTTGATAGTAGCTTTCCTGCTTCGATGCTCGCCTTCACCATTGTCCCTGTGGCGATTATCGCAATCTCGCCATCGGAGAGCTTCTCCCACTTTCCTATGGGGATTTCCTCGAAACCTCTCTTTTCTTCATAATTCCATGCGATATCCCTCGGATATCGTATGGCAAACGGCAGTTCCCTCTGTGAAACGGCGGTGAAGAGCAGGTTTCTCAATTCCGTTCCATCCTTCGGGGCAGATAGGATAAAGCTGGGGATAGACCTTATGTATGCTATATCGAACACTCCATGGTGGGTTGGCCCATCCTGACCGACTACACCTGCTCTGTCTATGGCGAACACCACAGGGAGACGCTGAAGTGCGATATCGTGAATGAGGCTATCGTAAGCTCGCTGAAGGAATGTCGAATAGATGGCACATACAGGTATCATTCCTTCTGCCGCAAGTCCTGCTGAGAGTATGGTGGCAGTTCCCTCTGCAATCCCGACATCGAAGAAGCGCTCTGGAAATCGCCTGTGAAACTCTGTCAATCCTGTTCCTGTCTCCATAGCGGCGGTTATCGTGACGAGTTTGTCGAACCGCTCACCCAGCTCAACAACCGTCTCGCCGAATACATCCGTGTAGCTTTTCTCCTTTTTATCCTTCAATATTTCACCTGTTTCAGGCTCGAATGGAGAAATTCCGTGAAAGGTGACAGGGTTTTCCTCGGAGAAATAGAACCCTTTCCCTTTTTGCGTCAGGATGTGCAAAAGTTTCGGCTTTCTTATATGCTTTATGTTTTCGAGTGTCTCGATAAGAAGCTCGATATTGTGCCCGTTGATTGGTCCAAAATATTCGAACCCGAACGCCTCGAATAGCATTCCCTGTGTAAAGAGTCCCTTGGCACTATCGTCTAATTTTTTGAGGATAAAGGTAAGTTTGTTGCTGTATGGGAGCAATTCTGCAAGGTGCCATATCTCGTCCTTCAACCTCTGGTATCTTGGGTCGACTATAAAATGGGTCAGGTATCGCGAGATAGCCCCGACATTGGGTGAGATGCTCATCTGGTTATCGTTCAGGATGACCGTAAGCTCCGTGTTAGATGCTCCTGCTGCGTTCAGCCCCTCGAAAGCATATCCCCCGGTGAGTGCACCATCCCCGATGACAGCCACGACATTATGATTTTTGTCCAGAATGTCCCTTGCCTTTGCAAATCCGAGGGAAGCAGAGATAGATGTCGAGGCGTGTCCTGTTCCGAAGAAATCGTATTCGCTTTCATCCCTTCTGGGAAAGCCGCTTATCCCTCCCAGTTGTCTCAAGCTGTGGAAACTGTCTTTCCTCCCGGTAAGCACCTTATAAGCGTAACACTGATGCCCGACATCCCAGATGAGTTTATCCTCTGGCAGGTTGAGGGTATAGAGCAGGGCGATTGTTAGCTCCACTGTGCCGAGGCTCGGCGCGAGATGCCCACCTGTTGAGGAGACACTCTGGATGATGAAATTGCGTAGCTCGTCTGCTAGTTGATAAAGCTCGCGAATGGAAAGGCTTTTTACATCCTCCGGGTTGTTTATATTATCGAGAATCATATTCCATCAGAATAGACGATTTTTCCATCCGATATTGTCATCACCGCTTTTCCGACAAGTATCCTTCCAATGAACGGGGAGTTCTTCGATTTCGAGCGGAAGTTTTCGACAGTCCATTCCTTCTGTGTGTCGAGGACTGTAATATCGGCGGCTGCTCCTTTCTTCAGTGTTCCCGCCGGTAGGTTCAGTATCGATGCCGGAACAGTGCTCATAAGGGAGACGATTTGTGTAAGAGATAGTCTCTTTGTGTGGTAGAATTCCGTGAATATTACCCCGATGGCAGTTTCGAGCCCTGTCATTCCGAACGGTGCAACAGAAAATTCTACCGCTTTGTCCTGCTCAGCGTGGGGTGCGTGGTCTGTTGCTATGCAGTCGATTTTGCCTTTCACGAGGTCACTTCTCAGGAGAGCAAGCTCTCTGTCGTCCCGGAGCGGTGGGTTGACCTTGAAGTTTGGGTCGAATTTTTTCACCTCTATATCGGATAATGCGAGATGATGCGGTGTAATCTCGGATGTGATGTGTGCTCCACTTTTTTTTGCCTCCTGCACTGCAACCACCGAGCGATGGGTGCTTATATGTGCGATGTGCAGCCTCGCGCCAACATACTCGGAGAGTGTGATATCCCGATATACTATAATCTCTTCTGCAGCCTTTGGTATCCCCCTCAGTCCGAGCAGGTCGGAGACCTCACCTTCGTTCATCACACCGTTTTTGGATAGGCTTGGCTCCTCACAGTGCGATATGATTGGAACACCGAGCATCTTTGAGTATTCGAGTGCATTGAGCATAAGGTCAGTATTCGCAACGGATTTGCCATCCTCGGAGAAGGCAACCGCACCTGCACGGGCACAATCTATCATATCGGTCAGCTCTTCTCCGTTTTGCCCCTTGGTGATGCTTGCTATCGGATAAACCTTAATTGGAGCGTTCTTTGCCCTGTCATAGACGAATCTGACCGCATCGATGCTGTCTATCGGTGGATCCGTGTTTGGCATACAAGCGATGGATGTGAATCCACCGGCGGCAGCAGCAGTTGCTCCCGAGAGGATGGTTTCTGAATCCTCTCTCCCCGGTTCGCGCAGATGAGTATGAATGTCAACAAATCCCGGTGCGACAACGAGCCCGGAGACATCTATCTCTTCATACCCTCTTGTGGAGAATTTGCCGAGCTTCTCAATCTTTCCGTTTCTGATGAAAACATCGGTTATCCTGTTTATCTTTTCCGCCGGGTCGACAACCCGTCCACCTCTCAAAACTATTTTTTTCATCTTATTGCGTCGTCTATCGTGTGTTCCAAATTGCCGTCCTGGTCGACGAACCAGGTGTCTACTACTCTATCGTTGTCTATATTCCCATAGATTTTTGCCTTGAACCCGAACTCTGTTGCACTCACTATATCGAACTTGTAGTGGGACATTCCCATAACAAACTGCAGGCTATCCTTGCTTGCGGTGAAGTGCCCGTTCTTCGCAAAAAATGCCTGTTCCTTAACACAGATATATTTGGCAAGCTCCTTTGCTTCTATCTGATACGCTTTTGACTGGCTCTCTGTGCTCTTCACGCGGGCTTTTTCCTTGATTTCCCCCTTTTTCCCCTTGGTCAGAAGGTTTAATGCAACACCGATGACAATTATCGCTAAGATAAACCAGAAAATGGGTTTCATCTCCTCCTTCCTATAAGTATTTTAGTTAAAAGCGTCCCAAAGTCAAGTTATTGCCATGGAAAAAATAGCAAACTATATTATTTTTTCGACCTTTATCATTTTATCGGATATGAGATTTCCCTCATCGAGCATCCTCTTGGAGATGATGGCAACATCTCCTTCCTTGTGTGGTTCACCGAGATGTATATGGAGTGAGCGCAGCCCTCCGAGATACCACCTGCTGTCTGCGATATACATTAGGTCGCCGACCTCTGCTTTGAGCCTCTCCATTGCATCCTTTGATAGGTGGAGCAAATCGTCCCCCTCAGCGGTAACCTTGAGCGGCAGTTTCACCTTTTTGCCAACAATGTCGTTCGGCTTGCCACCCTTGAAGCGAGCTCTTCCCTCCTGAATTGTCCAGATGGTAAGTCCTGCCAGGTCCTTTTTCTCGTCGCGCTTGGTAAAAAGCGTCAGGATAACCGCCACGATAAGTGTCACTAAGAGCCCGAACAGTGCCCGGAAGTATCCGAAGTTTCCGCCTGTTTTCACAAAACCAGCAGCAGATGGTGCTTTCCCTTCCTTACCTACAACTTCCACGGCATACTTTGTGCGTGGTTTAAGGTTCGGCATATACGCTGAATACCGATAAAATGTTCTGCCGGCAAGCTGCTCAACATAAACATAGGCAGGAACCTCATTCGTGTAATTGTCCGGTTCTGTCCCATAGCGGAGGATAAACTCGTTTGTCGGTTCACCGATGGGTTTCTTCACGCTCGCCTTCCGTATCATTGTAGGAGTTGAATCATTGTCGACGGTATACCAGGTGACGGTTAGGTCGTGTCCTGTGTCCATACCGTGCGTTAGAGCGAGGGGTTTAATCATATCAGGGACAAGGAGCGATGAGAAGACGACAACCGCCCCTATCAGTATTGACCAGAAGGCTGCCTTTGCGTTGAACCGCTTCCAGAGGATGCCAAGGAATATTGCAACGACCACTGGTGGCGTGATGATGCCGACAAATGCATAGTGTGCGGCGAAGAGTGAACGACTTGTGGAAAACGGCCAGACAAGTGCAAGTCCGAGGATGGTCGCTCCAACGGAGAAGATACGGGCGACCTTGAGATAGTGTTTATCCGCTGCATCCTTCTTGATATATGCCTTATAGATATCGAATACTCCTATCGCTGTGCAGGCGTTTATCAGTGTGTCGATTGTGGACATAAGAGCAGCTGTCAGTGCTGCTATCACGAAGCCGAATACACCTGGTCGGCAGATGATGTTTGTTGCGACGACGAATGTGTGCTTCGGGTTTGCCAGGATATCGGCAGCAGCAGACGCAGGGAAAATTCCCTTGGCAATTGCAGATGCCGCCATCCAGCCGACATTCCCAACGACAACAGCAGAAATCGGCATCAGGATAAGCGTGTTCCAGGTCAGACATTTTCTGCCTTCATTGACGCTCTTTATCGCAAGATAGCGCATTATAAAGCCCTGATTCATAAAGGTGAAGGCAAGTGTTCCGACCACCCCCTCTGCCCAGAATATCCCGAATAGGTTGAAATCGCTCGGCCGGTTGAACCCAGGGAACGGCATCCGATGTGCGAGGTCAAGTCCCTGCCACCAGCCGTGGATTCCTCCGACATACCTCAATCCAAGATAGAGCAAAAGCCCACCTGCAAGATAGAGAAAAGCCCCCTGTATAAGGTCGGTAAATATCACCGCCGTCTGACCACCGAGGGTTACATATATTGCGGAGATTATCGCAACGGTGACGACGGAATACACAATCGGTATCCCGAGGAGCGATTCCATCGCAATACCGAGCAGGTAGAAGTTGAAGCCGATGTATCCGAGAAGGTAAAGCAGGATAAGGACTGTTGCAATTATACGGGTTCGCTCATCGAATCGGCGCTGAAAATACTCGGGAATGGATTTTATCCTCGCAAAATATATTATCGGCATCCAACCGAACATAAAAAACGGTATGATGAACCAGTCGTTAAGATATGTCAATGTCGATGACATCCCTCGCTCGAACCCTGCCTGAGCATATTTAATGAAACTGTATGAACCGATTCCCGTTGCAACGAGGCTTGCAGCAATCAGCCACCAGGAGAACCGCTGTCCACCAAAGAAGAAGTCTTTTGTAGTCTTTGAGAACTTGCTAAAGTAGCTTCCGAAGAGCAGAATTCCAACAAAGTATGCCGCAACTATCACATAATCGATTGGTGTTCCAAGCATATGCATCGTTCTCTCCTTTCCTTTATCCGTAAATCGCCGCAGATATCCACAGGGCGTATATCACAGCAAGCCAGATATAGCCTCCTATAAGCCCAAAGAACCAGATGCGGTTATGCTTGTTCTTGAGATTGCAGGCACCGGAGCGAAGTATGAAGAATATCCCCAGCATCATAACAACAGCACCCATACCAAAGTGATAAAGATATTTCAGCCATTCCATCACTTCCTCCTCTCTTTTATTTCTTGCCTTTTTCTTCTCATAAGCTAAATTATTTTGTTAGAAATGTAAATAATAACATTGAGAAGGCAAGAGGAAAATATATGAAACTCACCCGGATGGAGGGTATTGTCATACGGGTGACGGAATACGCTGAGACGAGCCTTATTGTGAACCTGTTCACGCCTGAGCGTGGCAAGATAGGTCTTATGCTGAAGGGGGCGAAGAAGCCCAGAAGCCAGCTCTCTGCCGTATTCGATTTCTTCAACATCGTGGAGGTGGTCTTCTACGATAAGGAAGGGGCTAATCTTCACCTCTGTAGTCAGGCAACCCTGGTGAGGGATTTCCCCGGTCTCGTGAAGGACCTCGAAGCATACCATTATGCTGTCTTTGGGATTGAGGTAGCCGATAGACTCTTCCCACCGGAGGAGAAAAACATAGAGGGATACAGGAATCTCCTCGAATATCTAACGATTCTCAATTCTGGTGAAGAGGCGAGGAAGTTCGGGCTTCTGAGAGCCTCATATTACCTGAAGATGCTAACCATAGCAGGATACGAGCCCCAGTTATCTGAGTGCACTGTCTGCCACAAAAAAGAGGATTTCCATAAGATTTTCTTCTCCCCTCCATCTGGTGGAATAGTCTGCGGAGATTGTGCAGGGAACCTCCCGGAGCTCATCGAAATGGACGAGGGTATAAGAAAACTCCTTTTGTCGCTCCGCTTTTCTTCACTGCCCGATTTTAGAAAATTTGCCGCATCGGCAAGCCAGATGGATGCTATCAATAGAATATTAAAAGATTTTACTGCTTATCAATCTCTGAAGATAAAAACATTTAACTAACAGTGGAGAGATGAAATATTTAATCCCAATTCTAACTGTTATGCTCTTCTTTTCGGTGACAATAGCAGGTGATGTAACGGATGTTGCCTATCCGAAGGGTATGGGAGCTGCTTACACAGCTATATCCGATGGTGGAACATCGTTCTTCTACAATCCTGCTGGTGCCTCGACTGTGAAGGGGTATCTTTTCTCCATTGGTTATCAGAACCTATTCTTTAACCTCTCGGAGGATAATCTTAACTCCGGCTTCTTTGGCGTCATACTACCCTGGAAAAGATGCGTGAGGGAAGGTGCGGCTCTGCGGATGAGCACGGGGCTGGGATTTGACTACTTTAATTCGGATATATACTCGAAGATGACATTTTCGCCCGTTGTGGCTGTGAGTTTCCTGAACCACGAGGATTTCTTTGGCAGGGTAAAGAAGAGGGTGCATCTTGGTTTCCGCGGTAGGTTTTATAGAGAGCAGTTCAATTCTGATTATGCGCGAGACCCGTTCGACCCGCTCCTCTCCGGGAGGGAACACTGGCGTTCTTTCCTCGATGCTGGAGCAATGCTGACATTCGAGCATGCAAGGTTTGGTCTATCTGCTCGAAATCTTCTGGCATCCTCCCTTTCCGATAGCGGTAATGTCTTTCCTCCGCTCGATGTTCGTTTGGGGATGGCGTTTGATATATCATCTTTGCTTTTGTCCGCTGAGGTTGGCTACTCTGATGGCGAATACACACCGCATCTGGGGTTGAACTGGTCTCTTCAAAACGGGTTTGACCTTATGTGCGGACTCGACTCAAAACATTGGGCAACAATGGGGCTCGGGT
>NATO01000034.1 GCA_002085385.1 candidate division Zixibacteria bacterium 4484_93 | reverse complement strand
TCCCGGATTATCTCATCAGGCTTCCTGTGTCGGAGCGGTCCCCTGACATACGGGACGATGCAGTATGAGCAGAAGTTGCTGCATCCCCGTGATATGGCGACATATGAGATGGGTTTCTTGCCCGTCTCGGGTGGTGTTCCGAGCCCGGTGAAGAGATCGGGTGGAGTAAGCTTCTTGCCTGTTATAATCTCCTCTATCTGCCAGAGCTTGTCGGCTCCGATGGAATAGTCTGCCCCGTATTCACTGATGAGTTTGTCGCCGAGTCTGGTCGCCATACAGCCTATTACGATAAGTGTCAGCTTGCGTCTTTTCTTCTGCGATGCAATCTGGCGAATCTGCCCCAGAGCCCTTTTCTCCGCATGCTCACGCACCGAGCAGGTGTTGACTATCACGAACTCTGCATCATCGAGAGAGTTTGCCCGTGTGTGTCCGAGCTCGATAAGCCTTCTCTCGATTACCTTCGAGTCGTAGATATTCATCTGGCAGCCGTATGTCCTGATGAAAAACCTCATACCAGCTTTCTGAATCTAACAGCAAAGCAGCCGTCAAATCCATCCTCACCGGGGAGCGTCTGGAAGAAATTCTTCAGGCGGAAATGCTCTAATCGCTCTGGATAAGATTTGTCAACAGATAGCCCGAACCTGTCTGCGAGCAGGATTTTATCTGTGTTTTCTCTTTTTGTCAGAGTGCAGGTAGAAAAAACCAGAACCCCGTCCTTTTTCAACACCCTCGCCCCCTCCAAGAGAAGTTTTTCCTGAATTTGAGCGAGCCTTTCTATATCCTCATCAGTTTTTCTATATCTTGCCAGTGGGAATTTGGATAGCACCCCCAGACTGCTGCAGGGGGCATCGATGAGCAGTCGCTCAACGCTTCTGTCGGGAAATGGGAGAGATGCCCCGTCGGCGAGGATAAGAGAGATATTTTTGACAGGTCCGAGCCTTGCGAGATTTTTCTGAGTTATGTTAAGTTTGTCTGCGGATATATCGATGCCGATGATTTCTGCATCCTCTCCCACTATCTCCGCGATGAGTGAGAGCTTGCCTCCCGGAGCTGTTCCCACCTCGACTGTGAGTTCTCCTTTTTTTGGTTCGAGGAGTAGAACAGGTATAGCGAACGCCGGGTTCTGGACAGTGAATGCTCCCTCGGCAAATCCTGGCAGAAGGTTCGGTGTCACATTCGGCGAGACAGTGAAATATTCGCTGAACCATCTGTGGAAACTGATGGCGAAGTTTTTTTTCACCTTTTCGATGAACCTGTCTTTTTCTTTGTGCAGCTTATTTATGCGGAAGAATGTCGGGTGTGGTTTGTTGTCTGCCTCGATTACCTTCAATGCCTGCTCCTCGCCGAGGTATTCGACGAGTGATTTGACAACAAACTTTGGGTGTGAGAACCGTATGCTCAGCTCGTCGGGTGGTTGGAGTTCTCCTGCGGCTTCTGTGAGCCGGTGGAGGGTGGCGTTGACAAATCGGCACTTGCTTTCAGGGAAGCCCAGTTCTCTCGCTGATTCTACCCCTTCGGACACGATTGCATAGTCGGGCACACGGGATAGAAACAGCATCTGGTAGAGAGCGACTCTCGCGATGTTCCGGGTTGTTGTATCCAGTTTGTTTCTGGCGAGGACGGAGTTTATATAACAGTCGAGCAGATATAGGTTCTTTGCCACACCGATGAGGATATTCTCGAGGAGCCTTGCATCCTTATGAGATAGATTATCCCTTTCGAGGATTACCTCTCCTTTTCTTATCGATTCCTCAAGCAGTTTAACTGCCCTGGTTCTTAATCTCATCGACTGTTTTCCAGATGTTCCCGTTTGCATCGAGAAGTGTATCCCCCTTGAGGGAAAAGAGCCCATCGCGGTGGAACCGTATCTTCTGTGTGATTTCGGGAGGCACACCGATTCCTCTTAAGAACTCATCCGGTCGGGTGGAGCCGTTAGCTGTGTTCCTGACAATCATTACTACGGAATATCTTTCGTTTTCCTCCCTGACTGTAACATCATCTATAAACCTTCTTATATCGATGTTTTTACCTCTTCTTGCAACGATAAGAACCTCTCTGGACAACCCTTCTTTTATCCTTTCGGTGATATCCGGTATGAGTTCCTTCGGGAAGTGGAACGAATATACTGCTGTGTCGAGCAGTTTTGAAAGAGAAACTGCATTTCCCATTATCGGTTTTATCTCGAGTATCTCTATTCCATCGGGTAGCTGGTGTCCTAGCTTCTTTATCTGAAGCTCGCTTACGGGTTTATCGAAGAATATATCCAGATATTCTCTATCTCCGGTGTAACCCAATGGCAGTGGTGGGGAGTATGCGAGTTTCTGGCGCCTGTGAAACCCCTCCGTGAATGCAACGGGGATATCTGCCCTCCTTATTGCCCTGTCGAATAGACGCATAAGGTCGAGGTGGCTCAATAACCGGAGCTCCCATCTCTTTTGGTATACTACTCTGGCGCCTGTCCTGAGCATTCTTGTTGCCCGGATATGCCTGACGGTTTTGCCATATCCTGTCTCTTGAGCAACCTCTTTTTTCCTCTGGATGGTTATCATCTGCTCGAAGTCGCAGAATGGGCATCTGTCGCAGCCGCGGGTCTGACAACCGGGGGTAGTTTCCCCTGCAAGTGCCTTTTTATACTCGGATAAGAGATATTCCCTCTTGCACCCCTTGTATATATGTTCCCATGGCAGGGTTCGCTCGGTATTCTTCTCTGCTATGTATATGTTGTAATCGAGCAATGCATTTTTGAATGCTTCCTCCCAGATGGAGAAATCGAACATATCGGTCCATCCAGAGAAGGTTGCTCCATTTCTCCAGGCAGACTCCACAACCTCAAACATTCGTCTGTCGCCCCGGGAGAGAATTGCCTCCAGAAAGGAGATTTCCGGGTTTTTCAACTCCAGTTCGATATTTCTTCCCCTTATTTTCCTTCGGATTCGTGAGAAGATTTCCTGTATTCTTTCCTTGGGTGCGAGCTGTGTCCACTGAAAAGGTGTCTGCGGTTTCGGGATAAATTGTCCTATGCTCGGCTTGACTCTTGCCCCGAACCGTGATGCGGTGCGGGCGAACGAGTTTATCATATCGGTTATCCCGTCGATGTCCTCGTCTGTTTCCGTTGGCAGCCCGACCATAAAGTAGAGCTTGATAAGCTTCCAACCCTCTCTGAAAGCAGTCAATGCAAGCGAGAAGAACTGCTCTATATCCTGCTCCTTGTTAATCACCCGCCTCAATCTCTCTGTGCCTGCCTCGGGTGCAAATGTCAAACTCGATTTACGCACACTCCTCAGGGCATCGATTATAGGCTCACCGAGTGCATCGGTTCTAATCGATGGCAATGCAATGGAGACCGCGTGTTCTTCTGTGTATGGTCTTATCTTTTTAAGCACTGCTTCAAGCCCCGAGTAGTCGGTGGTGGAAAGCGAGAGAAGCGATACTGCGTCCTGCCCTGTTGCTTTTATCCCCCTTTTTATATCGGATACAACAGATTCGGGCTCCCGTTCCCGCACAGGTCGATACACGAATCCGGCGGAGCAGAACCGGCAGCCTCTCGGACAGCCTCGCATAACCTCGATATTGAGCCTGTCGTGCACTATCTCTGTCCAGGGAACGACAAAATTCGTTGGATACTCCAGCTCATTCAGGTCAGGAACATAATGCGACCTCACAGGTAGCGGTGCTTTCTCTCTTGTGGTAATCTTCTCTACATATCCATCCTCTGTGTAGGTTACCTCGTAGAAACTCGGTATATAGACCCCATCGGGGAACCTCTCGAGAATAAGTTTCAAAAGTTCCTTTTTAGCAAGATTTTTGTTCTCTTTCATAATGGTAAGCAGAGGCACGATGGTGTCATCCGCCTCACCCACCCAGATGAGGTCGAATACCTCTGCCACAGGCTCCGGGTTGAAACAGGCTACACCGCCGGCTATAACGAGCGGATAATCTTCACCTCTATCCTTTGCCCTTATGGGAATTCTGGATAAGGAAAGTATCTCGAGAATATTCGGGAAACTGAGCTCATATTCGAGTGAAAAGCCGACAACATCGAACTCTTGCAGGGGAGTTTTTGTCTCGAGTGAGAATGCTGGAATCCCTCTCTTGTGCATAAGGGAGAGCATATCCATCCGTGGGAGGAATACCCTCTCGCAAAAGAGGTCAGGCTTTCGATTGATATAGTGATACAGGAGCTTCCCACCGAAGTGGCTCATACCCAGTTCGTATGGCTCGGGAAAGACGAGGGCGAAATGCAGACCATCGAAGGGGAGACTTTTCACCACCGAGTTTATCTCACCGCCGATGTATCGGGCTGGCTTCTCGACAGTTATCAGGTTCTCATCGAGAAATTGGAGTATCTGTTCCCTCGTTATCATCCTTCCTGACCACAACGATATGCTGGAACGGAATCTCTATTCCTTCCCTGTCAAACCGCTCCTTTATCCGTCTACGGAACTCTCTGGCGATGCTCCACTGGTGCCCCGATTTTACCGTTCCCATCACCCGTATTCGTATCTCTGATGAGCCAAATTCCTGCAGTCCGAGGACCTTTATCGGCTCGAGGATGAAGTGTGAGAAGTATTCATCGGCGGCAAGCTTTTTCCCGACATCGTTTATAACATCTTTTACTCGCTCGAAGCTCTCATTGTAGGGTGCAGGAATGTCCAGAAGCACCCTCGAATAGTCCTGCGTGAAGTTTGATACCTGCTTTATCTCCCCGTTCTGGATAATATGAACTATCCCCTCGAGGTTCCTCAAGACCGTCGTTCGCAGGGTTATCTTCTGCACCGTTCCGCCGACACCGTTCAGCTCCACATAGTCCCCGACGGAGTACTGGTTCTCCATAATGATGAAAAACCCGGAGATGACATCCCTTATCAGTGTCTGTGCCCCGAACCCAACGGCGAGTCCGACAACACCTGCACCTGCAAGCAGAGGAGCAATATCTATCCCTATCTCCTTCAGGATGATGAAGGCAACAATCGTATAAACAAATGCTTTTGTGGTTATGTTTATCACATAGGCGAGCGTTTTCGCTCTCTTCTCTCGCTCGGATTCGGTTAGCTTGTCCTCATCCTCCGCCTGCTTGATAAGCCTCTTTCCGATTCGGCTTGCTGCAAGGATTACCAGATACCCAATGATAACAATAATTGCTATTTTTATCCCGTGGTCGGCGAGCCAGATTACGATTTTGTCCCACATAATTCCCCTCAATCAAAGCAGGTTAGAACATTTATCACAAGCCCTGTCAGAAGCTTGGGGTAGAAGTCTGTTGATTTCTGTGGCATTCGTTCGCCCATCATAGCAATCTTATGAACCTCATCTGGCTTTGTCGGGTTGAGGAAGAATATCATCTGATAATTCTCGTTTTCATCGACCTGTTGTTTCCCATTTTCCCAGCCGCGGACATACACAATATTCCTTTGCTCCTCGAGTGCTTTTTTGTCTATCCCGAGAGACCTCTCGAGGATAAGTGAGTGCAGTATTGTCACATCGAGCGATTTGTATTCGATTGAATGCTTTCCAGTGATGGTTTTTTCGAGATTTACATTTTTCTTGAGTGTAAGAGACCAGAAGCCTTCTTTTCGGAAGTATACCCCGAATATATGCATATCTTTATTCTTTTCCATATATTCCTTGAGTGCCTCGACCGATTCAAATTGTCTTGCATCGAAGAGTTGTTTGACATTTTCAAGAAATTCTTCTTTTTTGAACCCCTGAATGGAATGGATTATTCTGTGGGTTGGGAGTATCAAAAGTCCTGGGTCATCCATATTGATAAATGTCATCATCCGGTTGCGGAAGCACTCGTAGTGTGGTGTAAGTGCTATATTCTTTTCGTGTCCTGCCATCTTTTCTTTGTTTTCGAGCCAGAAATTGACTGCCGTCTCGTATCTGTGGTGCCCATCTGCGATGATAAGTTCTCTATCTTTCATACGCTCCTGTATCTTTTTCATAATATCCGGTTCGGTTATTCGCCAGAGCTTGTGAACCTCGCCATAGTAGTCCTCTGCCTCCATATCCGGTTTCTGTATGGTGGCAGAATCGAGCAGTTTGGTTATTATCTGTGCAGGGTCTTTGTAAAGCATAAATATGTGCCCGAACTGTGTTCTTGTTGCTCTGAGCAGGTTTAATCTATCTGCCTTGGGTCCTGTGAGCGTGTTCTCGTGCGCCTTGACACCTTTTCCCGGTAGTTCAAGTTTTCCGAGGGCAACAAACCCCTTCCGTATATATTGTTTCCCCTCTACATCGTATTCCTGGAAATAAGCATAGATGGCAGGAGTTCGTTCTCTGACCAATACACCTTTGGTTAGCCAATCATCGAGGAATTCTCTTGCCCTTGTATACTGATTATTCCTCTCATCATCGTTGGGGAAGCTTTTCCCTTTGATGAGCCTGACAATATTGTAGTCGTGGCGCCAGTAATATTCCTCCTGCATCCTCTGGTTTATCTTGTCGTATGGTTGAGTAACAAGCTCCGAGAGATGAGGGATGAGCTCCTCCGAGTATCTTACTCCCCTGAATGGAAAGATTTCAGCCATCTTTTCCTCCTTTGTTAGCTATTTGCCGAAGATATTGCATTGTCAGTCGCCAGTTGCTAAATCCTGCTGGCGGATATTGCGCAAGCTAGGGCATCTGTTTCATCCTCGGGGCAATTGATTTGCAGCTTGAGTATCTGCCCGACCATATAAGCGACCTGATGCTTGCTTGCTCCTCCCTGACCTGTGACCGACTGCTTTATTTTCCTTGCTGGAATCTCGATGACCTTGCAGTTTTTCTCGTATGCTGCAAGCAGAATAACCCCTCTCACCTGTCCCAGCTTTATCGCTGTCTTGACATTCTCCCCGTAAAACGAGTCCTCGACCGCGACAATATCGGGTTGAAACTCATCTATCCTCTCTTTGACCTCCTGGTGGATGAAGAAGAGCCTCCTGTTGAATTCATACTTTCCCGGCAGGAAACAGCCACTCGCCACATATACAGGTTTCTTCCCAGCATAGTCGATAACACCCCATCCAAGATGAATGGAGCCCGGGTCTATTCCGAGTATCTTCATACAAGTCCGAACTGTTTCAGTATATCGAGTACTCCCTCTTGGTTGTTTGAGAGATGTGAGACACAGTCCACAGCCATTTTTACCTCCGGGTGGGCGTTTGCGACACAGGCAGAATGTCCCGTTAGTTTCAACATAGGTATATCGTTCAGGAAATCCCCCACGGAGAGGACATTTTCAGGTAGAACCTCAAGATATTCAAGCAGAAGCTTTACCGCCTTTCCTTTTGATGTTCCCGCTGGTCTTATCTCGAGATACCATTTCGGCTTATACCGTATCGATGCGTAGCTGTATATAAAAGCTTCGCTCTCAAGTGGTTTCAGCCGGGTGCAGCCCTCTTTTACGCTGTTTTCATCCCCGATAAAGAGCATCATATTCGGGCTTTCTGAGAGGGTATCTATTCTGTCTATGAACTGGATATTTGCCAGCCAGCTTTCAACCGCCTTCTTGGAGAGCTCATCGAGGTTGGACGAGATTGCCCTTTCACCGAAGATTGTATTCGCTGCCAGAGATAGGTTTTGCAACCTGAGTAAGATTTCATTGGAAACTGGTTTGGGTATCCTTTTGTCGAAGAGTACATATTTTGCGTCAGGGTCAGCTATGTATGCTCCGTTCAGCGCAATGATGGGAGAGGTCACCTTGATGCTGTCTGCATATCTTTTGACAGCCGGCAGCATCCTGCCTGTGACGAAGGTCACATTCACGCCTTTTCTCGACAGGGAGCATAATGCCTCGGATGTTCTTTTGCCTATGGAAAGTTCGCCGTTTAAGAGGGTTCCATCGAGGTCGAGTAGAAGGAGTGATATCGGGTTATTCGAGTTTCTTGAGGATTTCGTCATCGATATCAAAATTAGAGTGGAGCTTCTGGACATCGTCGTTCTCATCGAGTGCATCCATGAGTTTCAGTATCCGTTCGGCGACCTTATCTTGGGTAATCTTAACGGTGCTCTGTGGAACGGTTGTTATCTCGGCGGACTCTATGGTTATCCCCGCTTCTGCAAGTGTTTCTTTTACCTTCTCGAACTCCTCGGGACTCGTGTATATCTCATACACATCCGGGTCATCGGATATAATATCCTCGATTCCTGCATCGAGAGCCTCATTCAGTATCTCCTCCTCGGAGGATGCTGATTTGGGAACAGTTATGTAACCCTTCTTGGAGAACATCCACGATACACATCCTGTTTCGCCGAGGTTTCCACCGTACCTTGTGAGGATATGCCTTATATCGGCTACGGTTCTCTTCTTGTTATCGGTTGCTGTCTCGATGAGGATGGCAATTCCGTTTGGGCCATATCCCTCGTAGGTAACCTCCTCGTAGACTACCCCGGGGAGTTCTCCTGTTCCCTTCTTTATGGCGTTCTCGATATTCTTGGCAGGCATATTTGCCGCCCTGGCGGTGTCGATTGCGGTTCTCAGGCGTGCGTTGGAATCTGGATTTCCACCGCCCATCCTGGCGGCTACGGTTATCTCCTTTATCAGTTTGGTGAATATCCTGCCACGCTTCTCGTCCTTGCTACCCTTCTTTCTCTTTATCTTTGCCCACTTCGAGTGTCCGCTCACACTTACCTCTTTTGTTACTGCTTACCAATTAAACAGTTCTTTATCTTCTCGTAGTCAGCAGAAAGGTTCATCTTCATCAATGCGTTCTGCCCTATTTTGTTCTCCCATTCGTTAGCCTTATTGGAGATTATCTGTCTCTTTATATCCTCTTTTACCTCCTCGAGAGGTATCTTTCCCGCCGGGAGAACCTTCAAAACCTTTGCTATAATCTTCTTTTCCCCCTCGATGCTCACGGGAGACGAGCTCTTCCCCTCGGGGAGATTTTTCACAGCGTCGAAGATAGGGTCCTCATATCCAGGCTGTTTTTCCTCTGGAGCCGCGAACTCTCTTATCTCGATAGAACCCCACTCGAACCCTCGTGACTGTTCGTAGCTTGCTTCCCTTCCCTTATATTCGACCTTTGCCAGCTCTTCTGTTGCCTTTTCGACGGCGGTCGAGTCGTAAAGATAGGCGATTGCCACAAAGATTGTCCTCGGGCGTTCATACCAGGTTGCCTGCTCGTAAAATGAGTTTATCTCTTCCTCTGTGACAGTTACCCTTTTCGGGAATATTTCCTCCTGAAACACCCTTCTTGCAAGCTCCTGTTTGAACCGCTCGAGCTCCGCCTGATATGTCAGGCTTTTCTCCACCCCAGATGCCAAAATGGAATCGGAGATTGCTTTCTGTGTAACCCATTTATTTATTATGCGGTCGATATTATCTTTTGAGAGTTCCTCTGCCTTTGGACCGCAGGTAGGACAGGTGCCGTAATCGAGTGAGAACATAGCCTTTATTTCCTCGCAGCTATAGCTCTTGCCATCTATCACGAGTGGTGATGTGCTCTGTGCGAGCAGGGGAAAAGCAAGGAGCAATGCTACCAAAAGGATAAAAAAGCTTCTCATCTCATACCTCCTGTTTAGCGATTTGCTCTTGTGAACCTATTAATATAATTTCTATTGTGAAGATGTCAATCCGAAATTCAGCTTTTCTGTCTATAGTGTTTCTCCCAGATAGGGTCGATGGTTTCCCCGAGCTCGATGTCGTATCTTTTCATCCCCTCGATATAGCTTGTGTCTAAGAGCGCTTCTCTCGCATTCTCATCTCCGGGCTTCACCCTGGCATTGATGAACTGGGTGTAAGCGTTCTCGAAATGGTCTCTTATAAAACAGGGGAGTATAAGATTTCCTGTTTGTTGTGGTGGTCTGTGCCAGCCATACTCTTTCTGCCACTTGCGGACGCTCTTGAATATAGGGGAAAA
>NATO01000033.1 GCA_002085385.1 candidate division Zixibacteria bacterium 4484_93 | reverse complement strand
TTCTTGCGCGGCTGGTTGTCTATGCCGGCTGTGCGCTCATAGACATTGCCTTCGCCGTGCCGCATTCTCCAGAACGAGCGCGCCCTGCCGATTAGGTCGAGAGCATCTTTCTCAAGCACGAGCCACTTAGCAGTAAGCTCGCCATATTCATCGGAGCGGGTCAACCACTGGTTGTAGCGGGTTTGCACTTCATTGTATGCCGCAACCAGAGCGTCCTTCTCGATAGTAAGGAATTTGAACTCCGCTGGAGTGCCAGGGTCATCGTCCTTCTTGTTGCATAGCGACAGAAGTGCGAGGTGCTCGACCGGGCCGCGTGGGATACCTTGATTTTCAGCCATTTTATGGCTCTTTTCAAAAGATTATAATTAAAAATAATTGATCAAGCAAAAATGTCAAGTTTTTTCTACACTCGCCCACTCCTCAGGGTTTCCGGGGATTATGATTGCTTCTACTGCATAGCCGCTCAAAAATGTCTCCAGCCTGCCTGTGGGAATTTTATCAGCTTGCCGCCTCGCTTCGCAAATATCCCTTTCTTTGCAACTATCTCACCAATGGGAATAACCTTCTCTTCCCCTATCTCCTCCTCGATACCAGAGGCGTATTTCTCCTCTGCTGTGAATATCAGCTCATATTCCTCGCCAGACGAGAGAGCAAATTCAATCGGTTCGAGCCCCCGCTCCCGGCAGAACCGGTCAACCCCTGGGAATAGAGGTATATCATCGATGTCGATGTACGCTCCAACATCGGAGTTGGTAAGAATATGCCCGAGGTCTTGCAGGAAACCGTCGGAGATGTCTATCATCGCGGAGACAGCGAATACAGCTCCCAGTATCTTGCCCTCGACAAGGCGTGGAACAGGGAAAAGATGCCTTTTTGCAAGTCGCAGGCGAGGATTCTTTGTCTCGGAGAAAATAATCCTCCCTGCCTGTGAGCCACCGATAGCACCCGTCAGATAGATGATGTCTCCTACCTTCGCACCACATCGCCTCTTGATATGCCCCGGAGGGATTGTCCCGAGCGTCGTTGTGCTCACGCGGATGCTGTCTCCATTCGATATATTCCCACCGACAAGGGCAAGATTGAACCTCCTGGCAAAATCGGTTGCCCCGCTCAGAAATCGACGAAACCAGGAAAATGTCGTTTCCTCCGGCGCGACAAGTGAGATGAGAAAGAACCGTGCTTTCCCACCCATAGCGGCAATATCGCTCGAGGATGAGGCAATTGCTCGCCACCCGACAGAGCGAGGAGGATAATCGAGTGTAAAGTGAACATCCTGGACAATATCGTCCACAGTCGCAACAACAAAATCACCCGGATTTGTCGCAACAACCGCCGCATCATCACCAACATCGACAATAAGCCCCTGTTCACCGAGCCTATCCCTGATGAACTCAATCAGCCCAAACTCGCCAATATCTCCGATTGTCTTTCCCATATTGAAAATATCCCTCTAACTGTGGCAAAAGTCAAGTCAAAATTTATGATTTGACAAAAACAAAAAAATATCTATTTTTAGCCAATCATATCCCGAATATAAAGGAGCGAAGATGCAAAAGATCGTCATTGCAACTGTTCTAACATTGCTGTTTCTGGTTTTGCCTGCATACACTGAGAATGCTTCGCCGCCGGATAAATACACACCAGCGGTCGTCCGTGTCGCTTTCGACTATTCCCTCGATATTCAGGAGAAACTGACCGTTCAGGATGGTGTGGTTCACTCGGGCATTCCCAAGCTGGACAGAGTCCTGGAAGAGATTGAGGCATACGACTGGGAGCCGCTTCTCGGGTCTCTGGGCAGGTTCGAGGAGAAATGGGCTCACTGGTCAAACAGGGTTGTTTTCCACTTCCCTGATAGGTTTGATGCTGCGGAAGTTGCAAAGCGGTTTGAGAAGCTACCGTTCGTAAAATATTCTCTTCCTGACTATATTATCCCGCCTTTGTATCTTCCGGTGACACCTGATGACCCTGGTTATTCCCGGCAGTGGTGGGCACCGAAAATAGGACTTGACCGAGCCTGGGGGACGACAACAGGTAATAGCTCCATCATAATGACGGGGATTGATTCCGGTGTCAACTGGAGTCATCCCGACCTCTATCCGAATATATGGGTGAATCCTGGCGAGGATTTGGATGGTGATGGTGTTCCGTTCGATGTCGATGATTTCGATGGGCTTGACAACGACCTCAACGGGGTCATCGATGACCTCATCGGATACGATTTCGTCGATAACGCCAGAGATGCATACAACGATGGAACGCTCATCGAGGATGGCGACGATCCGGACAGCGACCCATCGGATTTTATACTGGATGGACACGGGACCCATACAAATGGGATTATGACAGCACTCGGGAACAACGGATACGGTATGGCAGGCTGCAACTGGAGCTCGAAGCTTATGTGCCTGCGAGCAGGCTACTACCCAAACGACGGCACACTTGGTGGTATGCAGACAATCGCCCTTCTGCGCTGTTTCAGGTATGCAATCGATATGGGCGCAAAGGTGATAAATATGAGCTATGGCAGCTCCTACCCCGACCCGGACGAGAACGATGCCTGTCAGGATGCCTGGGCAGCAGGCGTTTTACTTGTCGGTGGTGCCGGCAATGATGATGTTTCTTCACGCTTCTATCCTGCTAATTTTAATCATGTCATATCCGTTGCCGCAACCGATGAGAACGACCACAAGGCATACTTCTCCAACTATGGCAACTGGATAGAACTATCCGCCCCCGGTGTCTCGATATACAGCACCATTCCAATCGATTCCTTCGCAAGCTGGGATGGAACATCTATGGCATCACCTGTTGCTGCGGGATGTGGTGCACTTGTCCGAGCATACTTCCCCGACTCATCAAACCATTGGGTCTACAATAGACTGCTCGATTCCGCCGACCCGATAGATTCCCTTAACCCGGGGTATGAGGATAAACTCGGCAGAGGGCGGGTGAATGTATTCAGAGCTATTGGACAGGTGATATACCCTGAACTCTCATTCGTGAGATACGAGAACAGCGATATCGATGGTAACCTCGATGGCAGGGTCGACCCGGGTGAGACAGGCGAGATAATCCTCTCATTTGCGAACGAACCTGGCTGGATGATGGGAACAGGTGCAACGCTCCACCTGACAACAGCCGACACAACCGTGGAGATTATAACAGGTGATGTTGACTTTCCGGATATCGCCCCCGGTGACACTGCCAGGAATGACTCTGCACCTATACGCTTTCGGATGCTGTCCGATATGCCGGCACACAAGGCTCGCTTTAGATGGCGCCTCACAACCGAGCAGGGAACTGTCAACTACGGGTATATCACATTTATGATAGGACGACCAGACATCCTCGTCTATAACGGCTCTGAAACCGATACAACAAACATATCGTATTACAATACGGCGCTTCTGACCAATAGGTTAGTCTACGATATATGGAACAAAAATCAGGGGTATATTTCTCAGGAAGAGCTGAACAAATACCGCACGGTTATCTGGTTCACAGGAACTATTCGAGATACATCGATAACGGAAACAGAACTCTCGCTTATCACCAACTTTTACAATGAGGGAAACAAGGTTCTAATACTATCAGGAGAGAACATCGGCGAGGATATGGGAGGGACCTCCCTATTCTCGGATATAATCCACGCCGAACACACGGTGGACGATGTCGGCAGGGTTATCCTATCAGGAATCGAGGGCGACCCGGTAACAGATAGCGTCCGTATTGTTCTCTCCGGTGGAGCATATTCTCCCGATACTCCATCCGGATGCACCCCAACGGGCGATGCCGTCGGTATTCTCACCTATGAGGGGGATGCATCAGGCTCCTTTGCCGCAACGAGATATGTCGATACTGCTCTCAGCAACACGGTGTTCTATCTCGGGTTCGGTATAGAATGTATCCACAACGAGCTTCCCCCGTTCACTCCAAGATGGATGTTCGTCAGGAAGATGCTCGAATTCGTCGGATACGATTTCTCGGAGATAAAAGAGACAAGCTTCCCGATGCTTCCATCATCACCCGTTATAACGGCATACCCCAACCCGTTCAACTCGACAGTTTCAATAAGGTTCTACTCCACGGGCAACTCCCCCAGCCTATCCATCTACAACATCACCGGTGAGAAGGTCGCATCACTTCCTGTCATACCATCATCCGGCTGGCAGACGGTTTCCTGGAATGCAGCCGGCTCACCCACTGGAGTCTACCTTGCCATCCTGAAAGATAAAATGGAAAGCAGAACCAGAAAGCTCGTCTATATCAAATAGGAGAGGAATGATAAAAGCGGTTGAGTGGACAGGGGAACATCTGCGAGCAATAGACCAGCGGAAACTCCCTGGCGAACTCGTATGGCTCGACATTTACAATGTTATAGAACTGCGAGAAGCAATTGTCACACTCGCTGTGCGTGGTGCACCACTTCTGGGGATAGTGGCAGGCTACGGGATGTATCTGGGTATCCGCCACTACGATACAGGAACATTCGAGGATTTCTACAGCAGATTTACGACCGTAGCGGATTTCCTGCGTTCCTCACGACCGACAGCGGTCAATCTGTTCCACACAATCGACCGTATGGAGAATCTGATAAAGTCGAACAGTTCCCTGCCACCCCGGGAGATAAAAAGGCTTGTGCTCGATGAGGCAATAAAGATTCATAGGGAGGATGAGGCAATCTGTGAGGCAATAGGCGAAGCTGGCGAGGTGCTTATCAAAGATGGATTCAGGATACTCACTCATTGCAACGCTGGAGCACTTGCAACAGGTGGAATGGGAACTGCTCTTGCCGTTATATACAAAGCCTGGGAAAAGGGCAAGAGGATATCCGTTTATGCGGACGAGACCCGCCCTCTGCTCCAAGGAGCTCGCCTCACCGCATTCGAGCTTGTAAGCGAGGGTATCCCGACAACGGTTATAACAGACAGCACAGCAGGCACCCTTATGGCTCGCAAAGGGGTCGATATGGTCATTGTCGGGGCGGACAGGATTGCAGCAAACGGTGATGTGGCAAACAAGATAGGAACATACTCACTCGCCGTGCTATCAAAGGCTCACAATGTTATGTTCTATGTCGCTGCTCCATCGACAACATTCGACCTGACACTCTCCACAGGCAGACAGATACCCATCGAAAAACGCTCTCAAGACGAGGTAAAAAGGTTCTGTGGAACCTTGATAGCACCAAAGGAAGCCGATGCTCTCACCTACGCATTCGATATAACTCCAGCAAATCTCATAACAGGTATTATAACCGAAAAAGGTATAATAGATAACCCCCTGAAAAAGAACATTCCGAAGGTCATAGGTTAAAAAACTTGACAAACAAGGTAATGCGTTTATATTTCTTGCAAAAACTGGAGGATGCCCGCAGTTTCTCTAAGTGGATGTTGTATATACTGAAGACATTGATGGTTTCTGCCGGGACTTTCCTCTTCCTATCATCTTTCGCTTTCTCCTATACAATAATCGAGGATTCTCCCTCTCGATTTTCCGTTGAGTTTTCTCTTGAGCCCGACTCCGTCTCCCTTGTCGAATCGGATGGTTATACCAGTATCCTTGTGCCGGGAAGCTTCTCTCACAGGGAGCCATCGGGCTTCCCGGATATACCATCGCAGTCGATAATAATAGGGGTAAGCGATTCCTTTTCTGTCCGTGTGGAGAAAAAGGGTATCTCGTATGGCAGAGGACGGGTTAAGCCTGTGCCAACACCGATTCTTAAAAACGATATCTGGGAATATGAAACCTCTGAGAATGACTCTGTCTATTCCACCTCTGACTTCTATCCGAACGATGATGCAGTTTTCCTCGATATGGGGGGCTTTCGCTCGCAGCGTATCGCAGCAATAAGATATTATCCTGTTAGGTTCAACCCGGGGACAGGTGAAATCGAGCTTGTAAAGAAGCAACCTTCTTTCGAACCTCGGCATCCAGCCTGAGACGATAAGCCCGGACGATGTTCGCCTGTTCAACGGTGGTGGCAAGAAACTGCCTGCCGTGACATTCGAGCAACCAGAACTACGAGAAATTCCCATCCTATTCTTCGGCGATGACGATGAAGCTATTGAACCCGATGAGTATTTCATTTTCTGGGGAAACGGAATAAACTTTCTTAAGACGATAGATTTGACAAACTACAGCTTCAACTATCATCCATATGCGAAGGAGAACTGCTACTTTATTGCCATCGGAGGAGATTTCACAACTCCACCTGCCCGTATGGAGAGGTTCACCGAGTATGAGGAATATGAGGAAAGAGAGACAGGCTTTGGCTTAGACCATTTCGAGGAGAAGCATATCTACAATGCAGGCATAGACTGGGGGTGGGACAGGTTCACAACAAGAACATATAGTTTCACAGAAAGCCGCATCGCATCCGCCGATGGGGTCGTCAGGGCTTATCCCCAGCCGTCGTATATTACGGTGAACGGCGAACCGTGCAGCTATGACCCAACTGTCAGAGGGTTTCCTGTTTCATCGTTCACACCTGGAACAAACCATATATCACTCCACTACTCGAGGGAAACATTCTTCTACTACTTCGAGGTGGAATACGAGAAACAGCTTTCACTGACAAACGACAGTCTAATCTTCCTCTCACCGAAGGAGCCGGGAACTTATCGGTACAACATAGAAGGAGATAACATCTACACATTCGACATAACAGACAGGTTCTCTGTTCGGTACTCGGCAGGGGGAGCAGTCACCGATTCTGTGGACAGCATACGCAGGATATATTTCGCTACGACAGCATCATCGTTCAGGCGTATTCAGACGGCGGAGTATATACCAGACCTCGGTCTCAGGGCAGATATATCGGGCGGGGAGTATATCATCATTGCCGACAAGGATTTCGACATAACAGATATAAGGGATTTCAGGGAGAGTTTTTCTGGGTTCCGGGTGAAGACAGCCACCCTGCAGCAGATATACAATGAATTTTCCTGGGGGGTTTTTGACCCCGGTTCTATAAGAAATTACATAAAATATGCTCTGGAGAACTGGGCTATTTCTCCCGAGTTTGTCCTGCTCGTCGGCGATGGGCACTATGATTACAAGGAGATAACGACCCACAGCGCCAATCCGCTGCCGCCTGCAGGAGAGGGGGTTTATTTCTCCGATGATTGGTATCTTAAGACAGACCCTGCATCGCTCGTTCCACAGATTGCGGCTGGCAGGTTCTGCGCCAAGAGTCAGCGGGAGCTCGACATTATCACATCGAAGGTCATAGGTTATGAGTATAAGCCATATTTCGGCGACTGGCGGAACAGGTATATCCTCTGCGGTGATGATGAGAACACAACTACATCGCACAGCGAGGGTATGCATACCACTCAGACAAGTAACCTACAGAATTTCCTCCCCTATTGGGCTGATAGAAGGATGCTCTATATGGTCGAGTATCCGATGAACTCGCAGAGGTTCAAGCCGGAGGCAAATGCCGACCTTATCAACTGGATAAATGATGGTGCAGTTGTTGTCAACTTCATCGGGCATGGGAACTATCATCTCTGGGCACACGAGCATCTATTCGATTCCAACTCGGACATCGCACAACTATCGAACGGCAGAATGTTGCCACTCGTCAATTCATTTTCCTGCGCCGTGTCGGAGTTCTTCGTTCCCGGGTTCGAGTGCCTATCCGAGAGGATGCAGAGGGAACCAGACAGGGGTAGCATTGCCTGTATCGCTGCTACGGGACCAACTACACCATCTCCGAATGCCAGCTTAAACTACAATCTTTTCAACTTCCTATTCATAAGCCGTCCAAAGCCTTATCTCGGCGAGGCTCTTCTGGCGGCGAAGCTCCTGGGAACTTATAGCTCCAACGATGCCCAGTATCTCCTATTCGGCGACCCGGCAACACACCTTGCCAATTCCGATTTCCCCGTTGTGATTGATTCGATGGCACCGGACGAATTCATCGCCCTCACACGGACAACAATCCACGGAACCATCCAGGATACATCCGGAGGGCTTCTCCCGATTGATGGGAAGGTGAACATAAAGGCGTTCGATTCGGACTACATAAAAACATACACACTTGCGGACGGAACCGGCTCGACCATTCAATACACAAAGCCCGGGAATATCCTCTTTTCGGGTGAGTTCACCGTTACCCACGGGGAGTTTCAAGCGAGTTTCATCCTGCCGAGGGACATAAGCTACGGAGCGAGCTGCGCAAGGATTATCGCATACGCTTACAACGATACATTCGACGCCACCGGTGGGCTCGATTCCATTCCGATATCAACACACTCGGAGATTACCGAACCCGACACGGTTCCTCCATCGGTAAAAATCTATATCGGGAACAAAGGGTTCTGCGATTTCGATGTTGTCCCGAATGGGTCGGTGCTTTACGCTGAGGTCTCGGACGAATCGGGAATAAACATCACAGGGCAGGTCGGGCACACGATAACACTCATAATAGACGAGGATATAGAGCAATCAATCGACATAACGAGCTATTTCAGATACAACATCGATAGCTCCACGGATGGGCTAATAGAATATACCCTGCCTCTCCTTTCGCCGGGGACACACACGGCAGCTATCAAGCTCTGGGATAATTTCGGCAACGCAACGCTTGAAAGCATTCATTTCGAGGTAGCCGACGATAATATATCTATAAAGGATATTCTGCCCTATCCCTCTCCATTCACAGATGAGGTCTGGTTCACATTCATACTCTATGGCGAGGGAGAAGCAGATATCAGCATATTTACCCTATCCGGGAGGCTCGTTCGCAAGCTGAGAGATAACATTTGCATAAACGGGTTCAATAAGATATATTGGGATGGCAAGGATAAAAATGGCAGGGAGGTCGCGAATGGAACATATCTTTATAAGCTTGTTATCCATAAGAATAATATAAAGAAGGAATTTGTTAAAAAGGTCAGCAAGATAAAATAAGGGAGGAAAATATGGCAAGGAAGATAGTCATACTGACAGTAGCTCTAATAGCACTCGCTTCATCAGCCTCCGCCGACCTGCGCCAGTCGGCAGTACTGTTCCTGATGATACACCCAGGAGCACGTCCTACCGGTATGGGAGAGACATTTGCAGCTCTCTCCGACGACCCGACGGCAACCTACTACAACCCGGCAGGTCTCGGCAGGTATCCCCTTTCGAGTTCCTGGTATGAGTTCGAGTTTGACAACCCGGAAGAGCAGATTATCGCTCTGGCACTCATCAAATCCGGAAGGGTGGAAATAGACTATAGAAAATATGATATGTGGCTCGCCACTGAAAACGGTTTATACAAACACACACCAAAGGGGTGGAAAAAGGAGCTAATCTATGTGACCGGTGAGGACGAGCATCTAATCGATATACTCAAGCGGCTCTTCCCATCGCTTGCTGAAGAGCAAATAAAGAGCGATATCTTCCCTCGCATCATCGACAACAACGAGCTATCGGGAATAACCTTAGAGAACGACCTTATGCCAGTGGACTTCAAACTGAAGATACCGTATTCGATAATGATAACCGAGAAGATAACCTGTCTCCACGGGGACAAATCGAAAAACCTCTGGATAGGAACAGAGAACGGGTTATACCGCTACTCGAAGAGCGGAATGGTGAAGATAAAGGAGAAATCCTCCCCAAAGGATGTGAAGATAAATATGATATCCGAGGATGACGCGGGAGGTATCTGGGTTGCCACAGACAACGGCGTGTACAGGAAGCGTGGCGCCAAGTGGAGAAACTTCTCACCTATGGATGGCTTGCCTTCCAAGAAGGTAGATGGCGTTTTCCCAATCTCATCCTCAGAGGTCTGGTGCTCGACGGAGAGTGGGGTGGCACTGTATCGAGGGATGAACTGGTCAAGGGAATATACATTTCGGCTCGAGGGAAAGAAACTCACATGGGGTGAATTCCTTGACCTCGTCCTCGACAAGCCGCTCGGAAACAGACGGGATATGATACTGCTTGAGCTCGGCATCACCAACGACACCCCTGATGCTTCAGAAACGGATACAATCGGTCTCGAAAGCGTAAAGATACCATATTCTGTGATATTTGAGGGGGAGATATATTCAGTTGCCCGAGACAGGTCAAAGAACCTCTGGTTTGGAACAAGGTATGGTATAAAGAGAATGTCTTCCGACCATACCTGGCAGTTTTTCGGCTACCAATTCGCCAAGGTAACAGAGGCGACGGCGATTTCAGATTTTGTCGACACGAGATGGTCATCTCTCGACGAGAACACTCGTATGCGTCTGCGGGATGATATCCTGAAGTTCAACCGCTCTAACCAAATGGAGCTTTCTCCCGGTGACATCGTAGCTGTCCCATCAAGTCCGACAAGCGGCAAGGCATATTCTGTCGCCGCCATCGGCAGTAAGGTCTATTTCGGGACAGAGTATGGGGTTCTGGTCTATTCAAAGGGGAAATTCCGTTATTACACCCACTCCGGCCTCGATAGGGAGCCGACCGTTGCCCTGACCGAGCATAGCGGTGAGGTATGGTTTGCCACACAGAATAGGGTTGTCGTGTATTCCAAGGGAAAAAGCGGAATAACTGCTATGCATGTTCAGTGGCTGCCCGAGCTCGCCGATGACATCTATTATGAGTTCTTGGCAGGGACACACTATCTCGAGGGATGGGGAACAATTGGAGGTAGTATCACATTCCTCTCTATGGGCAAGAATGTGCATACAAATCCGCAGGGGGATAGTCTCGGCGTCTTCAGTTCCTACGATATGGCAATGGCGTTGTCATACGGTATTCCGATAACCCATAGCCTTTCTGCCGGCATCACACTCAAATATATTTACAGCCATCTTGCAGATGTTGGAGCGGGAAGTGAGCAAGGGAAAGGAATTGCTCACGACGCCGCCGTGGATTTCGGTATCCTTTACAGGGCACCCATCCGTGGCTTGAGCCTTGGACTTTCCATTCAGAACCTGGGACCGGATATCGCCTACATCGATGCAGCACAGGCTGACCCACTGCCGAGAAATGCAAAGCTCGGTATAGCATATAATCTTCTGAACACACCCTACAACAAACTGACCCTTCTCACCGACTTTAACAAGGACCTGATAGACATTGGCTATGAGCCCCAGTGCACCACGAGCACGGGGAAGAAAGACTACTCGAAAATCCTTAGTGAGGAGTTAAAAGAGGTCATCAAGAATGTCGGCATCGAGTATTCCTACGGGAATTTTGTCTCCCTGAGAGGCGGCTATGTCTGGGATACCGAGGGCTGCCTCGAGTATGCAACATTCGGTGCCGGGTTGCACTATCGAAACTTCAGCTTCGATTTCGGCTACATCCCCAAACAGAAGGATGTCGTGCTGTCTGGTATTAAGCGAATCTCAATGACCCTACAGTTCTAATGAAGAAACCGATTGCGTGCATACTGTTTTTGCTTCTTTTCTTCTCTCCTGCCTTCTCGGGTAGATTGCCTGTAATAAGGGTTGGCAGGCAAAGATACCCACCGAGGCATTTCCAATCGGATGTATCAAAGAAGAACCTCCTTGGTATAGAGAGGAAAAAGGATGGTCTCCCAAAGGAGGGACTGAAAGAGCCTGTGTGGCTTCGTATATGCGCCATAAGGGTAGAGTTCCAGCCGGATAGCAACACCAACAGCACAGGTCCCGGGACATTTGAGCTATCGAGAGATACAACCGTTATCATCGACCCGCCACCACACAACAAGTCGTATTTCAACGCTCATCTTCAGGCACTTGCCGACTACTGGTATGCCGCATCCAACGGGAAGATAATCTTAACCTGGGATATATTCCCGACAGAAGAGGAGGCATCCTACCGCCTGCCAGATAGTATGGCTTACTATGGTCCCAACGGCTGGCTCGGGAATATGAGTGCCCGTCTCAAACAGTTCTTTATCGATGCCTGGGAAACTGCGCTCTCCTCCGACGAGATTCCTATTGGAGATTACGATGTCTTTATCCACATACGACTTCCGCTCGGAGGTCGGCGATTTCTCCCTTATGGACCACGGTGGGTTGATAGCCGTCCAGATAGATGCGGAGGGAACGGTTGCATCTGCTCTCCTGCCAGCATACCCATCCGCCTGGGAGCGTGCATACCTCGGATTTGAGGATGTCGTCGAGATAACAGAATCAAGGGATTCACTCAAACTTTTCGCCCCCGAACTCGAACGAGAACGGAGGAACACAATCTACAAGATTCCTATAGATGATTATGAGTATTTTCTCGTTGAGAACCGCGAGGAGATAGTCGGCAGAGATTCCGTCATCTACCTCCATCAGGACCCAGAAACAGGGGTTGTGCTCGGACCGATATACGATGATTACACGCCAAACTGTATGTATGATTACCTGCTGCCGGCATCAGGGGTTCTTATCTGGCACATAGACGAGCGGGTCGCATATATGGACTATACAGGAAGCGGCGAGACGAACTTCGAGGAAAACACGCTCCAGTGGGACCAGTACAGGCTATTTATCGATTTGGAGGAGGCAAGCTGCTATCAGGATATAGGCGTCTATTACACCTATGGTGACCCCGACGATGCATACTTCATCGGAGGAAACGAGACCTTCTCCCCCACCAGTTGCCCGAACTCAAACTCGAACACAGGCGGAAGAACAGGGATTACTATACAGACCCTGACAGCCCCAGGCGACAGTATGGCAATATCCGTCGAGAACGAGTTCGTTATGGCAGCAGATAGGCTCTTCTTCGGGTTCACACCACTTGCCCACCCCTTTATTGTCGATTTTGACCACGATGGTAAGGATGAGATATTCCTCACCGTTGAGGGGTATATACTCGCATGGGACGACGACTTCTCGAAGCTCATTCCAAACTATGATAACATAGCACATATAACCTCATTCGACACTACATACTACCCCTTTCCTGTTATTGTGGATTGCCCAGGATATACCGTATCCCCTCTGATATTTACCGACCTGGATAGCGATGGGACAGATGAGATGCTCCTGACAAACCAGAGGAACGAACTTGTCGCTTACCGCTTCAGTGATGAGAACTCTGACGGAAGATGTGACCTCTTTCACGGTTTCCCTATCTTGTTCGAGGATGAGCCGGTGTATCACCCCGTTGTGCTCGATGGAGGCATAATAGCCGTCCCGTTCAAAAACGGCAAGGTTCGGATAATATCGTTCTCCGGGGATATAGTCTCCGAGCTGGACACGAGGGGAGAGATAAAGGGACTTGTCCCGGCAGACGATACAATACTCTACATACTTTCCGCCCGAGCAAAGGGAAGGCTATTCCGATACAATATCGCAACAGATGAGCTTGAACTCCTGCGTGAGTTCCCGGAAGAAAAATACACGAGCCTCTCAGGTATCAGGAAAACAGGGACAACCGGTGGGGAATTTTATCTCTCTTTCCTCGCAGATGGGGTTCTCTATCTGCTCGATGAGAACGGGGAAACTTACCCCGGCTTCCCGAGGGATATGGAACTGTCCTCGTTCAGCGAGCCTGCTGCACTCAATATCGATGGAAACGAGACATTCGAGATTGCATTCTCCGGGGATAACAAACTCTTCTGTGTCGATGAGCACGGGGTGCTTCTGCCAAATTTCCCGTTCGAGGCAGACTCGACCATATCGACGCCTCCACTCATAACGGAAACCGGGCTTCTCTTCTCTGTCGAGGGGGAAGCGATATACTGCATCGACCGAATAGGAAAAATCATACCTCCATTTCCTGTCTCATCTTCAGGCGGGGTATGGTATTCTCTATCATCGGGCAATATAGACGGAACCGGGAGAGACGAGATTATCTTCGCCGCCGACGATGGCTTTGTTCATATATACAAAGGGCTTATTTCCGGTGGAGCAAAATCTGATAGATTCGGGAGGAATATCGACTCTGTCGATGTGGAACTGCCTGTCGATGCGACTTCGGGCAAGCCTGTCATAACAAAGGCTTACAACTATCCCAATCCAATGACGGATAAGACATATATCCACTACGAGATAGGCTCTGGAACAGCCGAATGTGTCACAGTAAGAATATTCGACCTTTCCGGAAGGCTCATCGACAGGTTCGCTGGAACAACCCATACGATAAACGATGTCCCCTGGCAAACACGGAATAGGGCAGCAGGTGCATATATATGCACAGTTTCAGCCGAAGGAACAGATGGTAAAACCGATACAAAGAGATTTGTGATAGCGATAGTAAAGTAAAATAAGGAGGAAGCATAATGAGATACGGCTTGATACTGATAATATTGCTTTCTGGGGCAGCTTATGGGATGGATATTTCCCCCTCCCCCGATATGATATTTTCAGAGTTCAGGGAGAGTCTATCATCTTCTATCCAGAATGAGACACTCCTCGCCCAGCAGGAGGGAAAAGATACATTATCGGAGGGGAAAATATTCGCCGGGGAAAAGCCCCGCTCGATATCGAGGGCACTCGGATATTCCCTCCTCCTTCCCGGTGCAGGCGAGTTTTACACAAAATCATACATACAGGCAGCCGGTTTTGTCCTACTCGAGGCTGGACTCTGGGCAGGACACTTCTATTACCATAGCCAGGGGAAAAAGAAGGAGGATGAATACAAGGAATTCGCCGACAAATGGTGGAGCGAGACACTCTACCTGGTTTGGTATTATTCTCTTGGAGAGGATACCTCCGCAGCTGTGGAACATCTACCATCGACGAAAAACCAGCAGTACTACGAGATGATAGGGAAATACAACTGGTTTGTTATGGGCTGGATCGATGCACAGGATTCCTCCTGGTATGGCGATACGGATGTATCGAATATCGAGAACCCAAACCGTACAACGGATAAGCGTGTGAAATACCTCAGTATGCGCAAGAAGTCGAACGATATGCTGAAGCTGGCAACATACTCCTTAGCAGGGGTCATTGTCAACCATCTCCTATCCGCATTCGACGCCGCCATAACAGCGAAAATAAAGAATGATAGGATGTTCAAGGGGTTCACAGATGTAGATATAAGAACACAAATGACTTACAAAAACAATGAGGTCACCCCATCGGTCTTCCTTACGGTTAATTTCGAGTAGGCAATATGAAGAGGTTTCTTATCATAATAGTTCTTCTCCTTACCCTCGCACCGAACGGGATAGCAGATGTTCCCTGGGAGGAACCGGAGGAAACAAAAAAAGCATCCGGCTCTCTCTGGAAGGGAATCGGGTTATCGCTTCTTCTGCCGGGTGCAGGTGAAAGATACCTCGGGGACAAGAACACATCCTACGCCTTCTTCATAACAGAGGGAATGCTTTGGGGCTTCATCGGCTTCTCTACGGTCAAGGGGGATTGGCTATTCGAGGATATGAAATCTTACGCTGGTGTGTATGCCGGAGCACATCCCGAAGGAAAAGATAGTGATTTTTTCAAGAACCTTGCCTTCTACAACTCGAGAGACGAATACAACCGCTTGAAACTCATACAGGGGCGTGACTTCTCGGCGCTTTACCCCGAGACGGATGAGTATTTCTGGAGATGGGAAAGTGAAGAGTGCAGAACCAGCTATCGAAATCTTCGCAATCGGCACGAGGAACAGTACCGCAACATCAAGATGGCGTTTGGAACGCTTGCCTTCGAGCGTGTCGTCTCCGCCCTGAATGTCTATAGAATATACAGAGGACACACAAAAGCGAACATCGAGCTTTCCAGCAGACTCGACAGCGGAGAAATCTCATTTACAGCATCTCTCGTCCACCGCTTCTGAAGAGTAGCCGCAGAACATTTTTTAGAAAAATCTTGACATTCTTTCTATTCAATATATTTTAGTGATTTGTTTCCAAAATTGTAGAGATTGCGGAGGTTTGAAAGTTATGAGTGGCAAAAGGAAAGTAAGGGAGGGATTTGTTATTTCTGATAAGATGGATAAAACCATCAAGGTGCTTGTAGAGACCTATGTTCAGCACCCGCTTTTGAAAAAGACAATCCGGCAGCGGACAAAACTTACCGTTCACGACCCCGACAATAAGTGCAGAACTGGAGATAGGGTTCGTGTTGTGGAGGTTCGTCCTCTCTCGCGGACAAAGAGATGGAAACTCGTTGAGATAATCGAAAGGGCAAAAAGGTAGGAGCAGCTATGATTCAGAAATATTCTCGTCTGAATGTGGCAGACAACTCCGGCGCCAAGAGGTGTATGTGCATCCATGTTTATGGGGGCAGCAAGAGGCATTATGCCAATGTTGGTGATATAATAGCGATAAGCGTGAAGGAGGCTATTCCCGGTTCCAATGTCAAGAAGGGGAGCATCAATCGGGCGGTTGTTGTCAGGACAGCTGCTCCAACGAGACGCAAGAACGGCACATACATCCGCTTCGACGACAATGCCGTCGTGCTTGTTGACAACCAGAACGAGCCAGTCGGCACAAGGGTCTTCGGACCCGTGGCAAAGGAGCTAAGAGAACGCAATTTTATGAAGATTGTATCCCTCGCTCCGGAGGTTCTATAATGAACAAAATAAGAAAGGGAGACACAGTCGAGATAATATCGGGCAACTACAGAGGAGTGAGCGGAAAGGTGCTGAAGGTGTTTCCAAAGGAGAGGCGGTTGATTGTCGAGGGAGTGAACTTCATCAAGCGTCATACCCAACCGACCCAGAAGAACCCGCAGGGCGGGATAGTGGAGCGGGAAGCATCAATTGACATCTCCAATGTTATGCTTATCTGCCCGAAATGCCACACCCGTGCCAAGGTAAAAATAGGTAAAATCGAGGGTGGAAAACGGGTCCGTATCTGCAAGAACTGTGAAGAAATGATAGATATGTGAGAAGGAACGAAAAATGCCTGAACTGAAGAAAAAATATGAAGAAGAGGTTGTTCCTGCGCTGATGGAGCGCTTCAGTTACAAGAACAAGCTTCAGGCGCCAAGCCTCCACAAGGTCATTCTGAACATTGGTGTCGGCGAAGCAACCCAGAACATAAAGCTCTTAGAGAATGCAGCAAGAGACCTGACTATCATATCCGGGCAGAAACCTGTCACACGGCGAGCAAAACTCTCTGTTGCAAACTTCAAGCTCCGTAAGGGGAACGCAATCGGAGTCTCTGTCACCCTCCGTGGTAAGAGGATGTTTGACTTCCTCGATAGGTTTATGAACATCGCAGCACCACGCATCAGGGACTTCAGGGGGTTCAACCCGAACTCATTCGATGGAAGAGGAAACTACTCGGTCGGTATAAGAGAGCAGATAATCTTCCCGGAAATAGATTACGATACCATAGATGCGATACGGGGAATGAACATAACCATTGTTACTACAGCGAAAACCGATGAGGAGGCTTTCGAGCTATTAAAAGGTATCGGCTTCCCGTTCAGGAGGAAATAGTATGGCAAAGAAGGCACTGGTTGAGAAGAGCAAGCGTTCCCCGAAGTTCCGGGTTCGCCAGCACAACCGCTGCAAGCGCTGCGGACGGTCGAGAGGGTATATAAGGGATTTCGGACTCTGCAGAATATGCTTCAGGGAACTTGCAAACGCTGGAATGATACCCGGTGTGAAGAAAGCAAGCTGGTAAGCCAAAAAGAGGTAGCAATATGATGACAGACCCCATAGCCGATATGCTGACCCGAATAAGAAACGGGCAGAAAGCTCACAAAACCTGTGTCGAGGTGCTGTTCTCTTACTTCAAGCGGGATATCGTAAGACTTCTTGTAGAGAGAGGATACCTCAGAGGATACAAGGTACTGGACTTAGGCTCGGGCAAGAAGCTTTTGAAAATCTATCTCCGTTACAACGAGAAAGATGAGCCGGTTATCCGCCACATCGAGAGGGTAAGCAAACCAGGAAGGCGAGCCTACCGGAAGGTGAACGAACTGGATAGCGTCCGAAATAATCTCGGTATGGCAGTCGTCTCAACATCCAAAGGTGTTCTGACAGACCATCAGGCACGCGTTCTCGGTATCGGCGGAGAGCTGGTCTGTGAGATCTGGTAATACAAAGGAGCCGGTATGTCGAGGATAGGTAAAAAACCGATACTGCTCCCCAAAGGGACAGAGGCAAAAATCGAGAGAAATAAATGCAGAATCAAAGGACCGAAGGGTGAGATAGTTGTCCCGTTCTTAAGCAGGGTAAAGGTGGAGAACAAGGATAACACAATAATTGTCAGTCGTAAAGGAAAAGACAGGCAATCCAGTGCATACCACGGTTTATATCGGAGTCTCATTGCTAATGCCGTTCAGGGCGTCAACAATGGATACGAAAAGAAACTGGAACTAAAAGGGACAGGCTATCGTGCGGAAATCCGTGGAAAGGGACTTATGCTCTATGTTGGATTCTCACACCCGATATTCTTCTCCCCCCCGGAGGGTATAAACTTCTCTGTTGGCAAAGGGAATATTATCTCTGTTTCCGGGATAGACAAGCAGTTAGTCGGGCAGGTAGCAGCAAAGATAAAAGCAATAAGACCCCCTGACGCCTACAAGGGAATCGGGATAAGATATGCCGGAGAAGTAGTCCACCTGAAACCGGGTAAATCAGCTCAATCGGTCTAAGGAGGGAAAAGGGTTATGATAAAAAGCCATAATCTCGAAAAAAGGCTCCGCAGAGCAAAGAGAACCCGCAAAAAAATAAAGGGGACCCCCCTCCGTCCAAGACTTGTCGTGGTGAGAAGCCTCAAACACATATACGCAATCGCAATGGACGATGAAATCGGAAAGGTTATAACATCTGCCTCCTCCGTTTCCAAAGAAGCTGGAAAAGAGGGAAAAACCAAAAAGGAAAGAGCATCGATTGTTGGTGAGATAATAGCAAAGAAACTAATCGAAAAGGGTATCAATACAGTGGTCTTCGACAGGCACGGCTACAAGTATCACGGAAGGGTAAAGGAACTGGCAGAGGGCGCCAGAAAAGCAGGGTTAAAGTTTTAGACATCGGGAGGAACGACGGTATATGGCGGAGAGCAAAAAGATTGAGGTCTACACAACAGACGAGAGCCAGGCAAAGAAACCCACTAGGTTTATCACCCACACTGAGGAAAAGGAATTCGAGGAGCGGGTAATCCACATAAACCGTGTTGCCAAGGCGGTAAAGGGTGGGAAACATATGTCCTTCAATGCGGTTGTGGCTATCGGAGATAAGCATGGCAGGGTCGGCGTTGGACTTGGCAAGGGACTTGAGGTAGCAGTGGCAGTCCGCAAAGGTATAGAGGATGCCAAGAAGAACATCCGCCGGATAGCTTTCAAAGGAACAACCATTCCCCATTCGGTCATTGGTAAGTTTGGGGCAGCAAAGATATTGCTCAAGCCTGCCGCCCCGGGAACAGGGGTCATAGCAGGTGGAGCGGTTCGGGCTGTGCTCGAGGTCGCTGGCATCCAGGATGTGCTCTCCAAATCCCTTGGCTCCAGCAAACAGCTGAATGTTGCAAGAGCGACATTCGCCGCCCTGTGTGACCTGGAAAATATACAGGATGTCGCAATAAGACGCAACATCCCATACGACAGGGTATTAGAATAATGAAACAGATAAGGATAACACAGATAAGAAGCAGCATAGGACACCCCAGAGAGCAGAAAAGAACCCTACGAGCGCTCGGAATAAAGAAGATGCATCATTCAGTTGTTAAGGAGTCGTCTCCTGAAATTCTGGGGATGGTAAGAAAAATTGCTCACCTTGTCAGGGTCGAAAAGATTGGAGAGGAAAATGAGACTCAGACTTGAGGAGTTGAAACCTGCACCAGGCTCCACCAAGAAGAGAAAAAGGGTTGGCAGAGGCGAGGCAACAGGACACGGCAAGACATCGGGCAGGGGACACAAGGGAGCACTATCTCGCTCCGGACACAAGAGGAAACCATACTTCGAGGGCGGACAGATGCCGATTTACAGACGCATCCCCAAGAAGGGGTTCACAAGCAAGAACCATATCCGATACTCCATTGTGAATGTTAAGGACCTCAACAAGTTCTCCGAGCAGGAAAAGGTTACACCCGAGCTCCTTGCATCCCAGGGTCTAACAAGGGGTAGAATGCCTGTTAAGGTCCTCGGAGAGGGAGAAATCAGGGTCGCACTCACAGTTTCAGCACACAGTTTTTCCTCCACGGCGAAGCAGAAGATAGAAGCCGCAGGCGGAAGGGTCGAAATAATATGAAGAGGTTTGCAGAAAATCTCCGAAATATATTCAAAATCCCCGACCTCCGCAAGAAGGTCCTCTTTACACTTTTTATCTTCCTCCTATACAGAATCGGCGGACACATACCCATCCCAGGCATCAATGTCAAGACCTGGGGTTCATTTATGCAGGCTCCCTCCGGCGGTGGACTATTTGCCCTCTACGACCTGTTCGTCGGTGGAGCATTCAGGAGAGCGACAATATTCGCTATGGGTATTATGCCCTATATCTCCGCATCCATTATCCTCCAACTTCTGGGGGCGGTTATCCCATACTTCCAGAAACTTCAGAAGCAGGGTGAAGAGGGCAGAAAGAAAATCACCCAGTTCACAAGATATGGGACAATAATCATCGCCTTTCTGCAGGGATGTGGAATATCTGTCTACATCGAGAGTCTCACAACGCCACAGGGTCCAGTGGTTTATCATCCGGGAATAGGATTCAAGCTGATGGCAGTCATTGCCTTAACCGCCGGTGCCGTCCTTACAATGTGGCTCGGTGAACTCATAAGCGACAAAGGTATCGGCAACGGAATATCACTAATCATCTTTATCGGCATCATCGCCAGATTGCCAAACGCCGCCCTCCAGGAAATAGAGCTCCTTAGAACAGGAGGCAGAGGAGTAGTTGAAGAACTGCTTATTATAGCTATATTCATCCTATTTACAGCAGCCGCTGTACTCCTGACTCAGGGGACAAGAAGGATACCGGTTCAGTATGCGAAGAAGGTGGTCGGCAGAAAGATTTACGGCGGGCAGACATCGTATCTCCCGCTAAGGATAAACGCCGCAGGCGTTATACCGATTATCTTTGCACAGGCAATTATGTTTCTCCCCCAGACTGTTCTGAGCTTCTTCCCTGAAGCGAGTTTGGTCAGCAGCATCTCAACAATCTTCAACCCCACCACCGCACTCTATAATGCTATATATGGCGCTCTCATTGTCTTTTTCTCATACTTCTACACAGCGATTATTTTCAATCCTGTGGATGTGGCAGAGAATATGAAGAAATACGGTAGTTTCATTCCCGGAAGGCGCCCCGGCAAGCAAACAAGTGGATATATCGATAGGGTTCTATCGAGGATTACCCTCCCCGGCTCCGTGGGACTCGCACTCATTGCCATCCTCCCGGCAATCCTCATAAGGAGGGCTAATTTCTCGCTCTTCTTCGGGGGAACATCGCTTCTGATTATAGTGGGCGTTGCACTGGATACTCTCCAGCAGATAGAAAGCCATCTCTTGATGAGACACTACGAAGGTTTCTTGAAGAGTGGAAAGATACGGGGGAGAAGATAGAATGCTCATCGTTATTCTGGGACCGCCCGGTGCAGGAAAAGGAACTCACGCCAAGGAACTCGAGAAGATACTCGGCATTCCACATATATCTACCGGTGCTCTCCTCCGCCTCGAGGTGGCATCGAGAACTGAACTGGGCAGGAAGATAGAAAAGGTTATAGCTGCCGGTGAGCTTGTCTCCGATGATATTATGGCAGACTATGTCGAGAAGATTCTGAGAGCAAATCCGAAGGGAGTAATCCTCGATGGTTATCCGAGAAATATAAATCAGGCTAAAAAGCTGGATGAGCTCTCTAAAAAACTGAACAGGAAACTCGACTATGTGATTAACTGTAACATCGAGGATGAGGTTATCATCGAGCGACTGAAGAACAGGCTGGTCTGCCCCACCTGTGGAAGGAT